>SCTJ01000019.1 GCA_004297805.1 Patescibacteria group bacterium
TAAGCGCTCCCTCAAGTTCGCGGATATTGTTTTTGATATTTTCTGCAATGAAAAGAATAACCGCGTCATCTAAGCGGAGGCCTCGGTCAACCGATTTGGCCTTTAAAATAGCCATTCTCGTCTCGATGTCTGGCCGGCTCACGTCAGCAATCATCCCTCCCTCAAAGCGGGAGCGAAGACGCTCTTCGAGGGTGGGGATTTCCTTGGGAGGACGGTCACTGGAAATAACAATTTGTTTGTTAATTTGGTAAAGAGCGTTGAAAATGTGAAAAAACTCATTTTGTGTTTTTTCTTTACCGGCTAAAAACTGGACGTCATCAATAATTAGGAGATCAATTTTTTGATATTCATTTTTGAATTGAGCGATTTGTTGGTTTTTGATAGAATCTATTAATTCATTGGCAAATCGCTCGGAGGTCATGTAGCGAATCTGTTTGGTAGGATCGTGTCGCAGAACTTCATTGCCAATAGACTGTAATAGGTGAGTTTTCCCAAGGCCTACCCCACCGTAGATGAAAAGAGGGTTGTAAACGCGGCCGAGATTTTGGGAAACGGCAAAACAGGCCGCCCGGGCCAGCTCATTGTTTTCGCCGACAATAAAACTCTCAAATGTGTAGCGAGAGTTGAGATTCGAATCGAAGCCAGCAGAAGGAGCGGTAGGCTTGACTAGATGGTCGATTAATGGTCTGGCATAACGGACAGATTGAGCCGGACTCATAATGGCGTCCACGTTTTTGGCTTCAGAGAGGGATGATTCCTGAGGACTGTAGATGTGGCAACTGATTTCTCGAATAGATTCATCGGCGCCACGCAGTGCTCTTAATATATAGGCGTTATATTTATTTTCCAACCACTCCTTGGCAAAACCATTGGGAACACCAATGACAACCGCCCCGTTTTCCACAGAAAGAATGCGGGTATTTTTGAACCAGGTGATGAAGTTGGCCCGTGATATAGACAGCTCTATTTCCCCCATGGCAGTCTGCCAGAGCTCCTCATTGGTCATAGAAAGCTGTTTAAAAGAGTTAGATTAGTCTCGGTAGTATACCACAGCCAGAAAAAATGTCGCAACCTGAGGTTTTGTTGACAACCTGTTGACAAGGTGTTTATAGCTGAATGTCCACGGGTTGTGCACAGGAGGCGCCGCTGGGCCTCAGCGCATCTCCCGAAGAATAAATTGAGACATGCCCGGGGGTGTCATGGTGACGACGAGTTTAAAGCCAGGTGGCCAAAAGGTGCTTAAAATATAGACAAAACGAGTTTACAGAATCAGAAATGAATGATAGTGTGAAAGGACAGTAAGAGGGAAATATGCAAGCTTTCTATCAGTTTATCCAAAATAACGTTGTTTGGGTGGCCCTGGGCTCAGGAGCGCTAAGTTTGGTGGCGCTTTTTATTGCCATAAGCGCTCTACTGCGAGCGAGAGCTGCTCAAATTAAGAGCCGTGCTTTTTTTGAAGGAAAAAATGGCAAGGATCTGGAAGAGGTCATGGTGAATAATGCCGAGGAATTAAGCAACCTAGACAAAGATATCCAGGAATTGTACGCCATCTCTAACAAGATTAACGCACTAGCGCTAAGGAGCATCCATAGAGTGGGAGTGATTAGATTTAACCCCTTCAAGGATATTGGAGGGGATCAAAGTTTTTCTGTGGCCCTGCTGGACGGCAAGGGAAGCGGGGCAACTATCTCCTCTCTTCATACCCGGGAGGGGACGCGAGTCTACGTAAAGCCTATTTTATTGGGGAAATCAGAGAAATATCCATTAACTGACGAAGAGCAACAGGCAATTAAGATCGCTAGCATTACCAAGGGCGAAAAGACAACCGAGTAACTTTTTTATCTAGTTTATCTAGTTATCAATCATGCAACAACCAGAAGGCACAACGAAGGCTGTCAAAATCCCATCCTCAGTTACCGTGAAGCGGTTCGCCGAGATTCTTGGCGTGCCCGTAGCGCGGGTGATTACGGAGCTTATGCGCAATAAGATCCTAGCGACTATTAATGAGGAAATTGACTTTGAAACAGCCGCGATTATTGCCCAAGACCTGGGTTTTGTGACTGAAGAAGACCTTGGCGAACAAGGTGATGCGATGACTTTGGAAAAATTAGTAGAGATCTGTAAAAAAGAAAGCGAATCTGGGGATAAATTGCCGGAGCGACCGGCCGTAGTGACTATTTTGGGGCATGTTGACCACGGCAAAACCACCCTACTAGATGCTATCCGTAAAACAAGCGTAGCCGCTGGGGAGGCAGGAGGGATTACTCAGCACATCCGGGCCTACCAGGTCAAGAAGAAAGGCAAGACGATCACTTTTGTTGATACGCCTGGGCACGAGGCCTTTTCGGCTATGCGCGAACGAGGCGTTAGCATTGCGGACATAGCTATTTTGGTGGTAGCCGCCGATGACGGGGTGCGCCCACAAACCAAGGAGGTTATTGAATACCTGAAAGAGAAGAAAATTCCAACAATTGTGGCAGTAAATAAAGTTGATAAGCCCGAAGCAAATGTTCCGCGAGTTAAGCAAGAGCTGTCTGATAACGGTATTTTAATTGAAGAATGGGGTGGGCAGACCATGAGTGTTGAGGTAAGCGCCAAACAAAACAAGGGAATCGATGATCTATTGGAGCGAGTTATGTTACTGTCTGAAGTAGAGAACTTTCGGGCTGACACAAAGCGCGACGGATTGGCAGTGGTGCTCGAATCGCACTTAGACCCTCAGAAGGGTCCCATCGCCACAGTGCTAGTGAAAACCGGAACGCTGAAAGTCGGGCAAGATATTGTGGCGGGGAGCGTATTTGGCCGAATCAAAAAAATCGAAGATTATGCCGGAAAAAACGTGCCGATGGCTGGACCATCGGTTCCTGTTTCTATCCTGGGATTGGGTGGCGTAGCTAACGTGAATGATATTGTTCAAATAGCCGATCGAAATATCACTCGGGCTAAGGCACGAGAAGGTGCGCAGAGTGGCATGCAGCGGCGGAAAGAAATGATCAAATCCAATAGCGAGACCTCAGGCGAGGGTGAGTTGAAGAAATTTCGACTGATCGTTAAAACGGACGTGCAGGGGTCCCTAGAGGCGATTGAACAGATCTTAGGGACCATCAAATCTGACGAAGTGGTGCTGGAATATGTGGCCACCGGCATCGGGAATATTACAGAATCGGATGTTAAGCTAGCCGAAAGTGCCAGTGCTAAAATATTTGGATTTAATGTGGTAGCTACGCCAGTGGCTAAACGCTTGTCTGAAGGGAGTGAGACAGAAATTAAAGTCTACAGTATTATCTATGAGTTGGTGGCCAAGATCAAAGAAGAAATGGCAGCGCTATTGCCGCCAGAATTAGTGCGAACCGATTTTGGACGGCTGGCTGTCTTGGCGATTTTCAAAACTGGCAAACGAGACATGATTGTGGGTGGGCGAGTCTCCGAAGGCAAGGTGATGCGGGGATCGCTGATCGAAGTCAAACGAGAGGATGAAATTATTGGCAAGGGACGTTTGGGCAACTTGCAACAAAACAAAGAAAACGCAGATGAGGTTGGCCAGGGGAATGAATGCGGGCTAACGTTCGATGGGGAAACAAAGATAAAGATAGGCGACACCCTCTTGTTTTATAAAGAGGAGGAGAAGCGCCGGGCGCTCTAAAGGGCTTTTAGCTGATCAATTATCTTTAGATGGCAACGCATCGAATCTCAAAAATAAATGAGCTTCTCCGGCAGCATCTAGCCGAGCTTATTGAACGCGAACTCTCCTTGAAACCAGGCGTTCTGTTGACGATTGCCAAGGTTGACACTAGTCGAGACCTTCGCTATACTCGGGTGTTCGTGAGTGTGTTTCCGGAGCAAGAGCTAAACTATGGCCTGGAGACCCTTCGAAAAGAAATCCATACAATTCAGGGCAAATTGAACAAATTACTGAGCATGAAACCATTACCGAGAGTGGAATTCGTTTCGGATACCACCGAGGTTAGGGCGAATGAAGTAGAGTTGTTACTTGCCAAAATTAAGGACGAACATGCGAGTTAGTGGAGCCTGATATTTTGTGAGGTCGCCCGCATTGCATGCGGGCTATTTTTATGCACACTTTTTCTTCAGAGTTTCATACTCTCCAATACATTATAACCAAGGCCGAGCGAATTCTGCTGATGGCCCATTCAAGTCCGGACGCTGATACTGTGGGGGCAGTTTTGGCGCTGAAAAATTACAGCTTAGGAATGGGCAAGCAAGTTGACGTTGCCTGTTTTGATCCTTTCCCGGAATTTTTGAAAGATGTTGTTGAGGGAATCTTTATTGTTCCCGATCGACTCGAGTTAACATCGTATGACGCGGTGATTGCCTGCGACAGTGTGGAACGGGGTTTTCATAAGATTGTCGGGAAGCTTAACGCGGGACAGGTGACAGTGTTGATCGATCATCACCCGGATATTAATCTGAAAGGGGATTTAAGCCTTATCGATGCCAGCTATTCGTCGGTGTGTGAGCTGCTGTACGACTTCTTCATAGCCACCAAAACGCCAATCTCAAAGCAAATGGCGACCTGTCTAGCATTGGGGATTTTGGGCGACACGGGGGCTTTTCAGCATTCAAACACGACCGCTCGGGTCATGGAGGTAGCCTCGGACTTAATGCGGCACGGGGCGCCCGTAGCGCGCATCATCGAGTCTGTTTTTTCCAATAAAAAGTTATCGACGCTCAAACTTTGGGGACGCGCTTTCGAACGAGCCAAGATAAATCAACGGAATGGCATGATCGTCACGGTGGTTACTCACGAAGACTTGGTCGAGTGCGGCGCCACATCCGATGATATTGCTCAAGTAGCTTCTATTCTCAATACCGTTCCGGGCACAAAGTTTTCACTCATTCTTTCAGAGCGTGGCAACGGTTTGGTGAAGGGCAGCCTGCGCTCCGAGGAATATAAAAATACGGATGTGTCAGAAATTGCACATCAGTTCGGAGGTGGTGGTCACAGGCTCGCCAGTGGCTTTGAAGTGCAGGGCCGGATCAGCGAAACGCCCGAGGGCTGGGAAATTATTCCGGGAGTCTAAAATCGTGAACACTGACATCTTCGTCAACGACCACAAATGAGCAGGTCTCAAGCCAGTCCCCAGTGTTGGCATAGACCAGTCCCTGGCTGTCATGAACCAACTCTGACCAGTGAGTGTGTCCCACAATAATTCCGTCAACTCCGCGAGAGTGGGCATAGCGCAAGGCGGCTTTGCGAATCTTTTCGACGATACTGGCATAGCGTTGTGAATGTTTTTGTGCGGCCAAGGAGATTTGTAAACCGACAAAACGTTTACAGAAAGCTGCGAATTTGATAAGGGCCACATAGGCTTGGTCGAGAATCAAAGAGAGCACCACGTGGTTGCTGGTGAAGGCATCAAACTCATCTCCATGCAGGACTAGATACCTTTTGTGATGGCTTTTAAGTGTGTATTCGTTACGGATCTTTATTTTTCCCAAGGTTACCTTACGGAAGCCGCGAAAGGCACGATCATGGTTGCCCGGAATGTAAACCAGATGCGTTCCCTGTTCAGCCAGAGAAAGAATCTTGTTCACCACCCGATATTCAGCTGGACCAAGCCTTTTGTAATTAGCATTCCACAGTTCAAATAAATCGCCAGCCAGAATCAGGCGCTTGGGCGGCTTAGCGATCAATACATCCAAAAATTTGGCGAAACAATGCGGTCGACTGGCAGCCGAGCCCAAGTGTTGATCACTCACTATGATGGTGGCATTTCGTGAGTAGTGAGGATCGATGATTTTATCTGGCATAGCCTAGCCATTGTAGCATTAATATGATAGCAAGAAAACGTTTTGTCAGGGTCACGTAGCAGTGCTACAATCAAATTTATGACCATGCATATTGGGTGCCACGTATCTATTGTTGGGGGCGTGCAAAACGCTCCAGAACGAGCTGCGGCGCTAGGCGCCGAGGTAATGCAGATTTTTACGCGCTCTCCACAAGGAGGAAAAGCACCCGAGTTGACGGCGGATATCATTCAGGAGTTCAAAGCTCAGGTTGCGAAACACAAATTGCAAGGGATATACGTCCATACCCCGTACTATATTAATTTTGCCTCAGGCAACAATCGGATTCGTTATGGATCGGTGAGTGTGGTGCGGGATGAACTAGAACGAGCCTCGCTGCTCGGAGCTAAATATGTGATGACTCACTTGGGTTCAGGCAAGGACCTGGGCAGGGCCGGCGCAATTCAAAAAACTGTTGAAATGCTAGACAAGACACTCACTGGATATATTGGATCAACCAAACTCTTGATTGAAAACAGTGCCGGAGCGGGTGAAATTATCGGGGACACCCTGGAAGAAATCGCTGAAATTATCCGGTTAGTTGGAAGTAGTACTATAGCCGGAATATGCCTGGATACGCAACACTCCTTTGCTTCTGGCTATGATTGGCGGGATTTCACCGAAACTATTCAGCGGGTAGATAGCGAACTGGGAATTGATAAAATAAAGTTAATGCACGCGAATGATAGTCAGACGGAGCTTGGTTCCAAAAAAGATCGGCACGAGCATATTGGGGAGGGCAAAATCGGTAGCGAGGCTTTCAGGAATATCGTGACCTTTGCCAAGCAGCACGACATAGACATGCTCTGCGAGACGGAGCATGATCGGGTGGTTGAGGACATGCAATTATTGGCCAAAATGCGCGACTGAAAAAGTTAAACCTCTAAACACAAAGCATGTGGACCAATTCAAAAGAATTATCCAAAGACTAGAGAAAGTAAAAGAATTGGCCGGGTTGGATGACAAGGCCTTTGCTCTACTGAGCGAGCCGCAAAAGGTTTTGGAGGTAAACATACCCGTCAAAATGGACGACGGAACCATGAAGATATTCAAGGGTTATCGTGCCCAGTTCAATGATGCGCGCGGACCGTTTAAGGGTGGAATTCGATTTCATCCAGCGGTTACTTATGACGAAGTAAAAACTCTCTCGGCCTGGATGACTTTCAAAACGGCCGCCGTTAATCTTCCGTTGGGCGGAAGCAAGGGAGGCGTGGTTGTCGACCCCAAGGAACTCTCGGATCGGGAACTGGAGGCATTGTCGCGTAGATATGCTCAGGCCATTCACAAGTTAATTGGTCCAGAGGTGGATGTGCCAGCGCCAGATGTGGCGACGGACCCACGGATTATGGCCTGGATGATGGATGAATATGAAAAAATAGTTGGTCGACACCAGCCAGGGGTTATTACTGGCAAACCCCTCAGTATCGGTGGATCTGCCGCTCGCTCTTACTCGACAGCTCAAGGTGGCGCCTTTGTGTTGGATGAGGCGGCCAAGAAAATCGGTTTGCACAAGGGCGCCACGGTGGCCATTGAAGGATTTGGGAATGCGGGCAGCCACATGGCACTCATCCTGCAAAAAATGGGCTACAAAATTACGGCGGTAAGTGATTCACGGGGCACAGCGGTAAATTGCATGGGGCTGGATGTGCAAGGATTGATCGAACATAAAGAGCAGACTGGTTCGGTGCGCAACTACGTGGGTGGAGAAAAATTTGTGGGTAGTCATTGTTTTGAGCAGGACACGGATATTCTCATTCCGGCGGCCCTCGAAAATTCGATTACTCAAGAGAACGCCGAGATTATCAAGGCCAAGCTGATCGTAGAGTTGGCCAACGGGCCGATTACCCCAGAAGCTGACGAAATATTATTACAAAAAGGGAAAATGATTGTACCCGATATTTTGGCCAATGCCGGCGGGGTAATGGTGAGTTATTTCGAACAGGTCCAAAATGCCTACGGATACTATTGGACGGAGCATGAAGTGCTGGCGAAGCTAGAGGGTGGCATGCGTAAATCTTTCGAAGAGATTTGGGCAGTCAAAGAAAAATATCAAACGGACCTACGCACCGCCGCGTATATTTTGGCGACCGAACGCATCGTACAGGCGATGAGGGATCGAGGTTGGATATAGCGCCTCGCTCAAATTAAAAATTTAAATCTCAAAATTCAAAATAACCCCGATACATGTCGGGGTTTTGGGTATAGAAAACTCTTAGTTAATACTCTGTGCCCCGAGCCAGGCTAGTTCAAAGATGGCTCTTTGGGAATTGGTTATCTCTTCTGATTCGATGAGCATCCCGAACATTTCCTGGCCATAACTAGCGATGGCTACTTTGTTGGCGTATATATTAATCTCGTTATCTAAGGGAAAGTATTTTTGATCCAAAATTACCGCCTCCCGTAGTTGCTCGTCATTGTGAACCATATAATCCATGGTTTCTTTGGCGCGCTTGAAAATGCCCCTCACTTTAATTCCACTAGCCACTCGCCTTTCGACATAGTCACTCACATAGTTGGGCAGATCACTCAATCCATCTTCGCCGACATAAACCAAAATGGTGTCTCCGGACTTCAAAGTGCGCAAACTGTCTTCATACATTTCTTTGATCCCCTCCCGGCCGTTAAAATATCGGATGGCTGGTTTCGATTTGGGAGAATGATAAATCTTTTGTAGATCAGGAATAATGGCTTTTATTGTAGCTTCTTTTTCCCTTATTAGCTTCAGCAGTTTTTCTGGATCAGCCGGGGAAAAATGTTTGGCTCCGTGCTCAATTGATTTATACAGTAGGCCTTCTTGCATCAGCTGATCGACCAGATCATAGACCGTCGGTCGTTTAATGCCCGTCTTTTTGGCGATTAAATAGGCTGTTGAACCCCCTGATTCTAGACATGACAAATAAACCTCGGCTTTTTTGCCTTCAATATTAATCTGTTTCAGGGCTTCTAAGATATCCATAAGAGCATAATAGTCGTAATAAACCGACTACTATTAAGCTATAGCCAAATGGCCAAAATGTCAATAATAAAGGTAGATTACAGGAATAAGCGCTATCCGAATATCTACATAAGACGGTAATTATTGACTATCAATAAAAACGGACTATTATCACATGTCGTAGATATGACAAAGAGTTCTTTGAAAATAACGATCTAAGCAAGGAAGGAGTTTGGGATGAAAACATTAGTAATGACACGAAGAATGGTAGTAAGCCTGGTCTCTATTTATTTCCTCGCAAAACTACCGCCCACTGCATTGATCACTGGAACTGTCCTGGGGGCGGTATGTCTCTGGCCAGTTATCAGACACAGTATCAAAAATAGTATCAAAAACAGGAGGAACAAGAAATGAACACTCTGACGTGGATCGTCTCGGTAGTCGCCTACTTTGTCTTCAATTACGCTTTCGCCCTACTCAATCTGTGGGTATGGAAGAAACGGGTGAGAATAGAGAAAGTCTACGAGAAGAGATACGGAGAACCCTACGAGATAGAGGTTGTGAGGATGAGCCGCTTCGTGGCAATACTCTGGCCAAGCTATTTGCACCTAACAATGCCAGAGTCGAAAGAGGATGTCCGTGCAAACAGCTTTCTGATCAACGATTCGGAGGACAAGGGCGGTTATCTCTTGTTGATGACTGTCGCCGGGTCGACCATTGAAGTCATGCACCTAGTCATCTTCTGGTTGTATATGGCTCCAATTGTTATAGCCCTCCCCTTTTTGCTCGGGAAGCTCTTCCGATTCGGGCTAGAAATAGTTACTCGGTTACCCGGAGCCAAGAAGGTTCTCTAGCGACAGAAGAGGGAGGAAGGAAAACGAGGAAAGAGGTTCTTTTTGTGAGCATAATTCAAGGCGCGTGGCGCCAGGGGAGGTAAAATAACATGGGAAGGTGGCTTTGGAAAGCAATTTGTGAGCGTCCCGACCTTCTAGAGTTACTAAAGAAGGAAGTGCCATCCGAGGTCTTGGACCGTATCAGGGATGATTTACCACCCAAGGTTCCTGAACAAATAGAACAACCGGAAAGCAAAAAGGAGTAGCCCCACTCTTGTCCACGGCCGACCCGGAGCCAATAAGGTTCTTTAAATTACGCAACTACAGAGGGAGGCAAAAATGATTGCCCCCAAGGATAAATTGGAAATCTTTACGCTCGCCATGCTTTATGGGGCGTTCTGGTTTTCAATTTTGTACCATCCCAAGAAGTAACAAACTCACCCGCCAAGGCGAATGCCAAGGCGGGTTTTGCTTTGGGCGGTAGGTATAGTAGACTTAGGCTATGAAGATAGCGATCATATCGGACGTTCACAACAACGACACCAATCTCAAAAAGGTGCTTGATTACTGTGCGAAAGAAGAAATAAAAACTATTATTTGTTGCGGGGACTTGGCATCGAACGAAACCCTGGATTTTTTGAATGATAACTTTGCTGGCGAGATTCACTATGCTCTTGGCAATATGGATAACGAACAACTGCAAGAGCACCGGTTCGACAAGAAATACAAGAACACAAACATTTTTGAAAATGTTGGGGAGGCTGAAATTTCCGGGAAAAAAGTGGCTTTTGTGCATTATCCGTGGATAGCTGATAAGCTAGCGAGAAGTGGAAAATATAAGTTTGTCTTTTACGGTCACACCCACAAGCCCTGGACGGAAAAGGTTGGTGAGTGCGAAATGCTTAACCCGGGCAATGTGGCCGGGGATATATACCCGCCAACGTTTGCAGTGTGGAACACAGATGATGACAAGTTTGAGTTGATTAGAGTTCACGATCTTCAGTAGATTTAGATTACCAGGTTGCGAAAAGTGTTGAAAATTATGAACAAGTCAGAACAACTGGCCGAGCTTAATACCAAAATGGCGCACTGTTCCGGATGTGTTTTGCGATCTTCCTGCACCCAAGTCGTTCCCGGAGAAGGTTCGGCCGAGGCAGAAATTATGTTTATTGGTGAAGGGCCAGGACAAAAGGAAGATGAGTTGGGGCGACCCTTTGTGGGTGCGGCCGGAAAGTTTTTAGACGAAATGTTGGGTGTTATCAAATTGAAGAGGCAAGATGTTTATATCGCTAACGTAGTTAAATGTCGGCCACCACAAAATCGAGACCCGTTGCCAGAGGAGGCCGAGGCTTGTTGGCCATGGCTTTTGGAACAAGTGAGGATTATCCAGCCCAAACTGATTGTGACACTGGGTCGACACAGCATGGAACGCTTTTTGCCAGGGCAAAAAATTTCCCAAATTCACGGGCGAGCCTTGCGTCGGGAGGTGCCGGGCTTGGGAAAACAGGTGTTTTTGGCACTTTATCATCCAGCCGCAGCGCTATATAACGGTTCGATGCGGCAAACGTTGATTAAAGACTTTCGAAAAATACCCAAAGTACTCAAGGCTATCGAGACAGAAAAACCCTAATAATAGCCAAAAACGCATAAAAGTCCGCTGAAGCGGACTTTTTTGTGCCTGGGGCGAGACTCGGACTCGCAAGGCCTTGCGGCCGAGGGATTTTAAGTCCCTTGTGTATACCAATTCCACCACCCAGGCAGGTGTGAATCTTGAGGTCCGAGCCGGAATTGAACCGGCGTACGAGGTTTTGCAGACCTCTCCCTAACCACTCGGGCATCGGACCTTATTGTAAAAACTGTGTTTCTGAGTGGTTCCCGGGTTGCCTTTTGCAACCCGCCCCGATATTAAATCGAGACCCACCCACCGCATTCTGCGGGGTCCCGCCATAGGCGGTGATCGGCCACCGGACCAGCTTATCAACTGAAGCTACCAAGCTGCATGCTGCTCATGATATCAAAGGGCGCACGGTGTGGCAAGAATGCTATTGTGTACGATGAGTGGCTTATGGTATAATTTCAAGCAGAATGAAAATAAAACAAGCACAAGTTGTCTACTTTGTTTTTGCGGGACTTCTTATATTTGGTTTTGCTGTTTTGGCGATGGCCGAAGATCATGCTGCGAGTACACAGAATGTTTTTCAGGATGCTGATCAGGATGGATTGTCAGATGAGGAGGAGCGTGTCATCGGCGCCGATCCTTTGAAAAAAGATACTGATGGAGACGGGTATTCAGACGGCGCTGAAATTAAAAGTGGATATGATCCGTTGAAGCCTGCGCCCGGAGACAGACTGGTTTCCACTATGCAAGCTGAAGCCATAGGTCAGGTGGCAGGGGTCAGCACGGAAGGCAAAGCTGACTCTACTGCTGCTGCCAACACCGAGGCTGGCCAAGCGGGTGAACAGGAAAAGAATTTGACGAATGTTTTGTCTGCCAAAATTGCAACCCTGGTTCAGGAAAAAAAGGACGTGAGCATCAATGATGTCGACTCCGTGATTAGCGAAACAATGGCGAAAGACGTTACTTTTGAAGATTTACCGGAAGTCGACCCGGCCCTAATCAAAATCAAAAAGCAGGATTACGGAAAACTTTCGGAGGCGGAACGAATTGCCAAGGAGCGTGAAGATGCTCTGAAATATCTGACGGCAGTGGGTTATATTTTGTTGAACAATGCTCCCACCAAAATAACTTCTATGGCCGATCTTAGTAATTTATCCAGCAATTTTCAGAGTCAGGCGCTAATGCTTATTTCCAACTTTTCAAACGCATCATATTTTTCTCAGTTTGAAGGTATGGCGAAAAATGTGACCGAGCAGCTTTCAGTAGTGGAGGTTCCGCAACAATTCATTTCACTGCACATCAAGGGCTTAAAGCTGGCCAAGTATGGAGAAACCCTTAAAGACAAGATTCGCCCAAACCCTAATGATCCGGTGGCAAGCATTGTGGGTTTTTCAGAGGCACGTGGGTTTGCCCTGCTGCTGGGATCATTTGGATCTGAGGTGCAATCGGAATTTGAAAAACTGGGAATCAAAGAACTACCCATTGAACTATAGCTAGAAGGAAAAATTGAGAAGGTGAAATTGTATGCGAATGCAGAAAATGGCTAAAAGAAAAATTTTGGCATGGGCGATGCTGTTGGCGCTAAGCAGTAATGTTTTTTTGGTGCCCATGACAGCTAAGGCAGATATCTGGGGCTCGGCTTATGCCTCGCAAATGATGAAGCAGGTTTTGGAGGAGGTTGTAAAGGCAGTTGAAGAAGCCATTCGTAGTTCGCTCAAACAAGCGGCTGCCAAGGCTATCAAAAAAGTCGTCTACACCATTATGGGTAAATCACAGGACGCAGTGGGTGGCTTGTTCATCTCGAGCTGGGAACAAGCGCTGCGTTATGTACCCATCAAGGAAGCGCGAACCTATATGGATGACTATTTCAAAATGATGACCCGGGCTACTTCGTCGCTATCGAATTACGTTGCTTATACGGGGGCGGCTTATGGGACTAGCTATACGACCGATCTGGTGGACAGCGCAATGAATGCTACGGTTGGCTATACGCGGCCGCGACCTAATTTGAATGAAATGGTGCCTGATACCGCTAACCCAACCAATACGGGCGACTGGACGGGTCTGACGGTGCTGGTGCTCAACCCAGCTAACAACCAGACTGGATTTAACATGATGGCCTCAGAGGCCTATGAGAAGCGCTTGAATGAACTGCAAGAGAAGCACAAAGCCATGGCAGTTGCCTATCAAGGTTTTCGTCCAGTGTTGAATAAGAGCGGCAAGGTGGCAACGCCAGGTTCTGTGATAGCGGAAATAGAGTTCGGGTTTCAGGATTTGTATAACAAAATTTTGGCTGATGCTCAGAGCATCCCAGAAGTAATCGCTGCTGCTGCTGGCCGATTAGCCGCAGAGGCGGTTGAAGAGGGCATCTCAAATATTGAAGAAAGTTTCGAATCTAAAGTAGACGATGTATTCGACTCGAATAGCTCTGACTACAGTAAGTACAAAAGCGATATTGACGGAATGTTTGGAGATGTGGAGCGTGAAGAGAAGGCGCAGCGAGAGCGTGAAAAATAAACAAAGTTTCTTTGCGATACAACAAGAAAATCGCCCCGACAAACATCGGGGCGGTTTTGATTATGTGTGGGCATACCCTGACTCGAACAGGGGACCTCTACAATGTCAATGTAGCGCTCTAACCAACTGAGCTATATGCCCTTGGCTTATTGATTTTGGGTACTCGTCCACTCTACACTAAAATATAACTCAAAGGCAAGACTTGGTTTGGGATATGCTTTCTGAGGGAGCTTCTCTTGTCTCTGGGATAGATTCTTGTGTCACGGCTTCTATTTCAACTGGAGGGAGGGTTGCGATTAGATGAAAGAATTGATACCAGGCAACATGCTCGAAGGTTGCAAGTATCCCAAATATTCCGAGTGGACCCAGAAGTAAAAGTAACCAATCAAGAGTTGCAATCAGAGTGGATCCGCCTGCATGGCCGAGAGATAATTGGATCGGCAATATAACAATGCCGACGACGATGCTGACGAGCAATTCGATAACCGTGAGGATGAATAACAACAAGAGACTGGACAGGAAGTTATCGCGGAGGAGCGCATAGGCGATTCCGATGGATTCAACTGGGCGCAGCTGACCGAGCATTACATAGAGCTGAGCGTAGGTCCTGATGAATGAAAGCGTCAAAACAATTCCCAAGAAAACGGCCAGCGCATAGGTAGTGATGATTGTAGCCGACTCGTTCAAATTATTGGCCATCAATGAAACAATGGGTAGGGCCAAGAGTCCAAAGCAAATCGCGAGCACGCCCACGATCGCGGCCTCGATTACAATAAATTTTTTGAGTGAACGAAATCCGGCGATCCAGCCCGTCCGTAGGGGGCGACTGTTTTTTTCATTGAGATGTTGCAAAGAGGAAAAGATCGCTCCCTTTGCGGCGAGTCGTATAGCCCAGACCCCGGCAATTATCAAAAGGGCGAAGGCTACGGCCAGAAAGACTAGGTTCGGATGCTGAGCATAGGTCATGCAGAGCGTTTCCCAGGCGCTAGTAGCTTGGCTAGCTGGGTCAGTGGTAGGCTGATTATAGCTGGCTCGTGGAACAGTTGAGCCCAGGGTTAATACTATTCCAAACAGCCAAAGAAATGGCTTTTCTCGGATAACTTTCCAAGCCGTGGAAATGACAGTAATGTATTGGGCACCAGTTAGTCTCATAGAACTTCAGCTGATGATGCGGGCGGGACTGCGGCTGCGGTCTCTGTGGGAGCAGCACTTGGTCTGCCAAGCAACGCATCAAACTCGTCTTTTTCAAGAGTTTCCTTTTCCAAGAGGGTCAAGGATATTTTTTCAAGTATTTCTCGGTGATCAGTCAGCAGCTTGGTGGCTACCTGCTCTGCTCCTGCAATAAACTTGGTTACTTCGCGATCAATTTCTAGTGCTGTGCCTTCAGAATAATCTTGTTCCTCACTAATTTCTTTGCCTAGGAAAACTAGCTCTTCTTTTTTCCCAAAAGTGCGCGGACCCAGTGGGCTCATTCCATAGCGAGTCACCATGCCACGAGCAATCCGGGTGGCTCGTTCCAAGTCGCTAGAAGCGCCAGTGGTCACCTCGCCAAATTTTAAGCGTTCGCTCACATGCCCGCCCAGGAGGGTGGCTAGTTCCGCTACAAGATATGAATATGAATGCAAGCGGCGGTCTTCGCTCGGCACAGCCATAGTATATCCGCCGGCCTGTCCGCGAGAAATGATCGATACCTTGTGGACCGGATCGGCTTTGGGCAAGAAGGAGGCAACCAAAGCATGGCCCGCTTCGTGGTAGGCGATGATTTCCTTCTCTGTTTTGCTGATAATCTTGCTTTTGCGTTCTGGGCCGAGCATCACTTTTTCAATCGAGTCACGCAGTTCAGTCATACCAATAACTTTTTTGTTGTGCCGCGCAGTCAAGATGGCGGCCTCGTTAAACAAATTGGCGAGGTCTGCGCCGGAAAACCCCGGGGTTCTTTCGGCTAAGGAGCGTAGCTCCACATTGCTTTCGAGAGCTTTATTTTTACTGTGAATCTTGAGGATATCTTCGCGCTCACTGATGTCTGGGAGATCAAGCACCACGCGGCGATCAAAGCGGCCTGGTCGCAGCAGAGCCGGATCCAAAACATCTGGCCGATTAGTCGCAGCCATCACAATCACATTAGTGTCACCTTCGAAGCCATCCATTTCTACCAAAATTTGATTGAGGGTTTGTTCACGTTCATCGTGACCACCACCGAGTCCTGCTCCGCGGTGTCGGCCGACGGCATCGATTTCATCGATAAAGACAATGGCCGGAGCCATTTTTTTGGCTTGCTTGAAAAGATCTCGGACGCGGCTGGCTCCCACGCCGACGAACATTTCCACGAATTCAGAGCCGCTAATATTGAAGAAGGGCACACCTGCTTCGCCGGCCACCGCTTTGGCCAAGAGTGTTTTTCCAGTGCCGGGTGAACCCAATAGCAGAACTCCTTTAGGAATTTTGGCGCCTAGATCAATAAACTTTTTTGGGTGTTTCAAAAATTCAACAATTTCTTGCAGTTCTTCTTTGGCCTCTTTGGCTCCGGCCACATCCTTGAAAGTGGTGCGCTTCTTTTTATCCTTCGGATCAATCATGCGCGCGCGACTCAGACCGAAAGAAAGGGCCTGGGAGTTGCCACGCTGCGCTTGTCGCAGCATGAACCAAATGAAAGCCCCGATTAAGAGGACAGGGATCAAGAATGGCACAATGGTGCCGACCCAAAAGGTAGTCGAAGAAACACCCTTAATCTCTAGCTGTACGCCGGCGAGTTTTTCCTTATCCACGCCGTAGTTGTTGAGTGATTCAGTGAGCGAACTTTCAAGTTCCTTGGTGGATTTTTCTTTGGTTCCGTCTTTCAAGTCTACCAGCAGGTTGTTTTCCTCGACCGAGATTTTCTGGACTTCCTCCTTGTTAATCTGACTCACGAGGTCGCCTAAGGTCACATCTTTGGGCTTTTTTTCGGGAGCACTATAGAGAATGAATATCCCCGAAACGAGCAGGAAGAGCAGGATCACCACAAAAAGGTTTTTGATCAACTTATCCATAGAGAATAGATAATAAAAAATTTAAATAGACAATAGGGTCACTGTATCACCTTTCCGGACGAATTTCAACCCGCGGAATTTGATCGTTTGGTGCTTGCTTTTCGTGCTTTGCAAGGCGCGAATGATCTCATGCGATTGAGAAAAACTAATGTTTTCCTGGGACCCGGTCGTCTGCTGAATGGCCAGTCGTACCACTCGAGCTTGCAAGGCTGGGTCTAGCGATAGGAGCCGGCGAGCGCTGGAAAAGTATCCTTGTCGGTAACGTTTCTCAGCTTGGATTTGTAAAAATAGCTCGTCGCGGCCAAGTGTCGTGGCGGTGTCAGCCAGGACCTCTTTGATGGATGGATTAAAATCTTTTTCTAGGGAAGGGATTAGTTTGTTACGGATTTTATTGCGCAAATAGGCGCTTTTTAGGTTAGTTTTGTCGGTTCGGAAGGGTTGTCTGGCCAGCGCTAGATGTTGCAAAATCTCCTGGCGGCTAGTGTTGAGAAGCGGCCTAATTAGGTGGTTTCTCCTGGGCTGAATGCCCGCCAAACCTCGCAGTCCGGCCCCGCGAATGAGATGGAGAAGCACTGTCTCTGCTTGATCATCGCGATTGTGGGCGACAGCGATTAAGTCAAATTTATTTTCTTGGCGTACTTTTTCGAAGAATGCATAGCGAATATCGCGCAGCTCGTTTTCTGATGGCAATTTACTAAAGCTAAGCTGTAGGTTTTTCCAAAGCTTAGCTTTAGAAAACTTTAGAACCTCAATTTTAATTCCATAATTCTCCGCTAACTTGCGTACAAATTGTTCATCTTTCTCACTATCCTTTCCGCGCAGGCCATAATTGACATTGGCAATGAGAATCTCCAGCGCATATTTTTTTTGCAGTTTCAAAAAAATATCCAAAAGACAGACCGAGTCCGGTCCGCCTGAAACACCGATGACAATTTTGGAACCCTTCTGCCAAAGATTGTTTTGGAAGGAAAAGTTCTGGATCCTTTTAATCAAGCTCATAACCGGCCTGTTTTAGAATTTCTATTATCTCTTCCAATGCCTGATCCATCTTCCCATCTTTGTTTAGTACGCGATAATCATAGAGGGGACCTTCCTGTTCAATTTCGTGTTGGGCGTTGGCTAGTCTTTTGGCTAGTTCCTCGGCAGACAGTGACCCATCTCTATTCTCGAGTCTGTGCTGCAGCTCCTCGAGCGAACTCGGGATGACGAAAATTGTAGTAGCGCCGTAATTCTTTTTGTAGTATTGAGCGCCGACCAGATCTGGGTTCACGATAACGATGTAGCCAGCGTTGAGTTTAGCATCCAAATCAATTTTATAGGTGCCGTAGTAAGTGTCGCGATTTTGAACGTAAGTATGTTCGAGAATGTTTCCAAGCTCAAGCTCATTCTGAAATTGTGACTTCGAGAAAAAATAATAATCATGCCCAGATTGTTCTTTGGCGCGCGGTGGACGAGTGGTCGCTGTGACCAAGCGTCGCATTCTAGGATAGCGCGTTAACAGCATCCGCGTTAGAGTGCTCTCGCCACTGCCGGTTGGGCCAGCAATAACAATTATTTTTTTGGGAGTAGTCATGACTTTATTTTAGCATTTTGCCCACATAAGTTTAAGTAGCAAGCGAGCGGGAGATACGACTACTAAAAAAGCCGATAAAATCGGCTCTTTTAGCACTAATAGAAAGCCGAAACTATTTCTCTTTTTTGGCCTCCTTAGTCTCTCCATCTTTGACTATCATTAGACCCATGCGGTGCTCGCGCGGCTCGATGGAAAGTATTTTCCAGTTGTAGGCTTCTCCGGAGCGGAGGACTTCTTCAATGCGTTTGTCTGGATAGACTTCACGGAACTCACTCACATGCGCTAGGCCATGAATGTTTTCGTCTAAATAAACGAAAGCTCCGAAAGGATTGATCTTGTCGACTTTGCCAGACACAATTTCACCAACCTTATATTTATCACCGATCTCAGTCCAAGGATCTTTTTTGAGAGCCTTCATGGAGAGTGAGATGCGAGTGTCATCGATGCCGATAATTTGAGCGCCAATCTTGTCTCCCGTTTTGACAATCTTGCGTGGGTCATCAATGAGTTGCCAGGCCAGTTCAGAAATGTGGACCAAGCCCTCCAGTCGATCAGCCTCATTGGTGGAATCTTTCAGCGCTGGTGGGAAAAATTTAACAAAGGCTCCAAAATCAACCACGCCACTCACTTCGCCTTCGATTACATCGCCCGGCTTCAGCTGGGAAATGGCTTTGCGATCGCGGTCACTCACGGCTGCCTTTTCACTCACAATCAACTTCTCGGCAGCTCGATCGACGTCAATTACGCGCACACTCAATTCTTGGCTAACCAACTTTTTGAGTAGGGCCAGGATTTTAGTCTTGTCACCATCTTCAACGCGTGGGTAGTGTTCATTGGAGAGCTGAGAGACTGGCAGAAATCCGGTAATGCCATTGAGCTCCACCATGAGCCCTCCCTTGTTAGCATCCAAAATTTTGATGCCGAGAGTCTCTTGCAAATCACGCTTGGATTCGAGGTCATCCCAGGATTTCTCATAGGAAGCTTCGCGGATGGAGAGTTCAATGTTGCCATCTTCATTTTCCAAAGAGGTCAGAGTAGCACTCACTACATCTCCCACGCGGAGTTTATTGTGCATGCGGGTCCCATCCTTGATTTCTTTGCCAATGACGACGCCCGTACCGACTGGTCCCAGGTCTAGCAGAATTTGGCTAGAGGCAATATCAATCACAGTTCCATGCACCACATCGCCCACTTCTGGGATGCGAATCGTGTTAATTGCCAGCAATTGGCCCATAGGCGAATCGTCAACCTGATCGGCCACTGCTACCGGGGTGGCAGCGCTGGTTATTTCTGGTTCCTTGATCTTGTCCACCTCTTCAACCAATTTGTTGAAGATGTCTTGTTGATTCGAGCTCATATTATATAGATATTGAGCGAGTGCGCCGATCTCGCATTATAAATTATTGGCGCAAAAAACAAAAAATCCTATGTGTAAAAACAAATAGGAAATACCAACTAAGCAACTTCGGGATTAAGGCATCCCGTATTCAGTTGTTTAATAGTTATCCCCTAGCTCACAGACTAGCGGATTATGTCTTTTTTGGCAAGGCCCGGCTCGACAAGCCGCTCCACACATGATAAAATAGTCATGCTGGAACTGAAAAAAGTTAACTTAAATAGGCCAATTTTCCTGAAAAAACTATGAATATTGTCTACTACGGGCACTCTTGTTTTAAGGTAACTACCAAGCCATCTGGACGTGCGACTGACGACGTGGTGGCGTTTTTTGATCCATTCGATCGTTCGGTCGGTTTGCGTCCGCCACAAGGGCATGCCGATGCGGTGTTTGTGTCTCACCACCATCCAGACCACGACAATATTAGTCTATTAAAGGACGATCCAGTCGTGATTGACACCCCCGGAGAATATGCGATTAAAGGCATGAATGTGGTCGGAATCGATGCTCCGCATGACAGCCAAGACGGGGCGGAACGGGGTCGCGTCACGATTTTTGTAGCGGAAACTGAGGAATTACGTTTATGCCATCTGGGTGATTTGGGCGGAGATCTGACTGGTGAGCAACTTGAGCAATTGGAGGGCGTGGATGTTCTTTTCATCCCGGTTGGCGGAGTTTATACGATTGATGGACGACAAGCCGCTGATTTAGTGCGTAAAATAGAGCCAAAGATCGTGATTCCCATGCACTACAAGCTTAAGGATACGACCATTAAGATTGAAGATGAGAAGAAATTTTGCTCGCAAATGGGCAATTGCCCCAAAGAGCGGGTGGCCAAACTAACTATCAAAAAGAAGGACCTGGAGGGCAAAAACATGGAAGTGGTGCTGATGGATCTGGTAAACTAGCTGTCCGATGGATCGGATTATCCTATGAAAATCAGTGAACGAATAGAAAAAGTGCGCCAAGAGCCGGAACATGTCCGTGTGCGTTATGTTTGGGGTTCAGTGGTTGCCTCGATGGTCGTGGTGCTATTGATCTGGGTTGTTTCCCTGAAGGCCAACATGGCCAAGATTAAAATTGAGGTCCCGGCTTCCAACGGATTGTCACAAGAATGGGATCAGTTGAAGGGGCAATCGCAATCAATTCGGTCACTGATGGAAACTGAACCCATGTCGGATGATAGTATCGGCCAGGACAGTAGCGGGAATCTCGATTATAATCTCGTACCGGACGAAAATAGTGCGCCGTTACCAACAGCAACACCTAGTCAGCCGGCAGCAACTAGTTCCCCAGATTTGAAAACGACACCAGTCAAATAATATATCAAAAGTAAAAGATCTTATGGATCAGATAAACGGGCAAATTAGCGCTCGGGAGATTACCGATGAGGTGCAGCAGTCATATTTGGATTACGCCATGAGCGTGATTGTTTCGCGCGCCCTTCCGGATGTGCGAGACGGTTTGAAGCCGGTACACCGCCGCATTCTCTATGCGATGTGGGACATGGGGCTCAAGCACAATGTGAAATTCCGCAAATCAGCCACGGTGGTCGGAGAAGTGCTGGGTAAATATCATCCCCATGGCGATGTGGCGGTTTATGACTCCATGGTGCGTATGGCGCAAGACTTCTCTCTGCGCTATCCACTGGTGAATGGCCAAGGAAACTTTGGATCGATGGATGGCGACGGCGCAGCAGCTATGCGTTATACCGAGGCCAAACTGACAGCCATGGCCGAGGAGATGCTAATGGATATTGATAAAGATACGGTTAATTTTGTCGATAACTACGACGGAACCAAAAAAGAACCATCCGTGTTGCCGGCGCGTTTGCCGCAGTTGCTGCTCAATGGCACTGTGGGTATCGCCGTGGGCATGGCCACTAATATTCCGCCGCACAACTTGACCGAAGTTATCGATGCCACTACACACCTGATCGACAATCCAGAAGCGACGGTGGATGATTTGATGCAGTTTGTGAAAGGCCCAGACTTTCCAACTGGCGGTATTATCTATAATTCGCGAGATATCAAAGAGGCCTACTCAGTGGGTAAGGGTCGGATTATCACGCGGGCCAAAGCGGAAATTGTGGAAACCAAGGCGGGTGCCTTCCAGATTATTGTGACTGAGATGACCTATGCGACCAACAAGGCAACGCTGCTGGAAAAGATTGCTGACTTGGTGCGCGATGGCAAGCTGCAAGGCATCCGGGATCTGCGCGATGAATCCAATAAGGATGGTGTGCGCATTGTGGTGGATTTGAAGAAAGATGCTTTCCCGCAGAAGGTGCTCAACAAATTGTATTCCATGACGGACTTGCAAAAGAATTTCGGAGTCAACATGCTGGCCCTGGTGAACGGGATCGAGCCGCAGATTTTGAGCCTCAAAGCGATTCTGGAGCATTACGTGGCTCACCGCAAAGAAGTGGTGACACGCCGCACGCAGTTTGATTTGGATCGGGCCAAAGAGCGAGCCCACATTTTGGAGGGACTCAAGAAAGCCCTCGATCACATTGATGCTATCATCGCTCTGATTAAGAAGTCTCCGGATCGGGATGTAGCGCATGCCAATTTGATGAAGGCCTTCAAATTCTCAGAGCGACAGGCCACGGCGATTTTGGAAATGCGCTTGCAGACCTTGGCTGGCCTGGAACGCAAAAAAATCGAAGACGAACTCAAAGAAAAATTGATTCTGATTGCTTTCCTGGAAGATCTCTTGAAGCATCCCAAAAAGATTTTGGCCATCATCAAAACCGAATTGGCTGAAATCCGTGAAAAATATGGCGATGAGCGTAAGACGAAGGTGGTGAAAGGCGGTATTGGAGAATTCAAGCAGGAGGATTTGATTCCCAATGAAGAGGCTATTATCACATTGTCCCAGGATGGCTATGTGAAGCGCATGAACCCGTCGGTCTATCGCGTGCAAAAGCGCGGCGGCAAAGGTGTGATTGGCGCCACCACCAAAGAGGGCGATTCAATCGACCAAATGACGAGCGTAATGGCGCATGACAACCTCATGTTTTTCACTGACACTGGCAAGGTTTTCCAAACCAAGGCCTATGAAATTCCAGAATCATCTCGCACGGCCAAGGGTCAGGCGGTGGTGAACTTCTTGCAACTTTCGCCAGAAGAAAAAATCACGGAGATGATTGCCTATAACAAAGACGACAATTATAAATTCTTCTTCATGACTACGGCCAACGGCAACGTGAAGAAATCCAATATCGCGGAATTTGATAACGTGCGCCGCAGTGGTCTTATTGCTATCAAACTGGACAAGGGCGATACGCTGGGCTGGGTCAAGCCGACTACTGGGACGGATGAAGTGGTGATTACCACGGCCAATGGTCAGGCCATTCACTTCAAAGAATCAGACGTGCGCGCTATGGGCCGGAACGCAGCCGGTGTGCGCGGTATCAAGTTGCGCAAGGAGGATCGTGTGGTGGGTACGGACGTGGTATTCAAAGGTCAAAAGGGCAATCAGCTGATGATCATTTCTGAAAACGGATTTGGGAAGCGCACGGATCTCAAACAATACAAAATTCAAAAGCGTGGCGGGTCTGGGATCAAGACCTCCAGCGTCACGGCCAAGACTGGCAAATTGATCGGCGCTAATGTGGTGAATATGGATGACATGGAAGTTGATCTGATTATCACCTCTGAGCAGGGCCAGATCATTCGCATCCCGCTCAAGAGCGTCTCGGCCCTTGGTCGCGCCACGCAAGGGGTGAGAATCATGAAGCCGGCACCGGGTGACAAAATCTCAGCCTCCGCAGTATTATGAGCTAGATTCTAGGATTTAGTTTGTAGCTTTTAGGAAGGGCGATCCAGGTGGATCGCCCTTTTAGTAAAACAAGAAAACGCCCCATTGCAGTTTTGCAACGGGGCGTTGGGCACCTCCTTGGGTGATTACTTTTTGCGAAAGTTCCAGCAGCCGATAGTCGTCACGCAGCCGTCAGTTTGTAATGATGCGTTGGTGAGGTTGACGGTCCTCCGTCCCAGGCAAGAATTGCACTTGCCTTCGGCGAAGTTGGCGCACTCATCACCGCACCTGCCGTGATACTTGCGGTTGCGGATGATCTGCATCTCCGACCGATTCCACGCCTGCTCGAGACCAGTCTCGGTGACATGTCCGAGTTCGACACCCATCGCACCCACGCAAGGGTGGACAATGCCATACTGGTCGACGTAGAGGTGGTGGAAGCAGCGGTCGCAGGCCGGTCCGCCGACATAGGACTGGGTGGGCGTCCACTCGTTGCTGAACTCTTCGCGGTCGATCCGCTGAAGTTCAAAGACCTTCTGCTTGTACTCCTCGTCGCCGAGTGACAAGCCGCAGGCGATACCCCGGCCGCGCTTCAGCACTGAGTCGCTGTCGAAGATCAGGTTGTTCCGGCGGCAGAATCGCAGGATGTTCGCCACATGATCGAGATTGGAGAGCTCGCCCTCTTCACTCGTCATGATGGAGGTCACGAGACCCAGGCGGGACTTGCGACCAAACATCGCCCGGCATTTGGCTTCATCCGCGAAGCCCTTCTCCATCAGGAGTTGGATTCGGGCATTGCGCTTGGTACCATAACCGTGGATGATGCGTCCGCGTTTCGGGTCGGAGACAAACCGATCCTGGAGCTCCGGGTCTAGCGTGTTGCATTTGACCAGGAGTTCTACCGGCAGATCGAAGAGTTCGTCTGCCAGCTCTTCAGTGATGAACTCGCTCGTGGTGAAGAGTGAAACGAAAATCTTGAGCTCGGCGCACTTGCGGATGATTCGCATGGTCAGGCGCTGGTTGACTGGAAGCAAAGGCTCACCTGCTCCAGGGATGCCAAACGAGGTAACGCCCAGGCGAGCGGCCTCTTCCAGCATCTTCTCAATGGTCTCCCAAGTCATCAGTTTTGCTTCCTCCAGCTTCTCTCCGGCACAGGCGAAGCAATAGCGACAGGCCAAGTTGCACCTGCCCGGAATCTCCATCCACAGTGACTGGAGCTTGCCGGTGATCTTGCGCAGCAGGCCGTCCTGGATTGCCCAACTGAACTTTTCCATGATTTCCTCCCTGTATTTTCAAGTTGCGAGTTGCCATGACCCATTTCAAGGCAACGGACAAGTCTAGCACTTTTAGAAAATATGTCAGAAATAATGACTATGCATTTTGGGCATAGTCATAAATAGCTTATAATAAGCTAAAATAGTGCATATCGTGAGTTGACATTAATGGCGACAAACAGTATCATAAGTGCATGTTAGAGAAAGAACTCAAAAAGGCTGGCTTAACCGAGAATGAGGCTAAAACTTATTTGGCGGCCTTGGAGTTGGGCGAAACGACCATTAGTCGCATTGCCAAGAAGTCCGGAATCAAGCGAACCACGACCTATCTGGCTATTGATTTACTCAAAGAAAAAGGCCTGATTAGCGCTATTAAAAAGAAAGACAAAGCCTTTTTCTATGCTGAAGACCCCAGAAAAATCCTGGAGAATATCGAGGAAACCAAAAGGGAGGTGGAAAAGTCGATTCCGGAACTGTTGTCGCTGGCCAATTTGATCGATAAAAAGCCAAAAATCCGGTATTTCGAGGGGTTTGATGGGTTAAAAGAGGTGTATAAGGATACTTTGAATACTCCTGGGCAGGAAATTTTACTCTGGGCCTCCGATGATCGAATCGACTATTTTGATGAAGAATTCGTGCTAGACTACTATGTGACCAAGAGGATGGCCAACAAAATTCATATGCGGGTTTTGGCGGTCGAGTCTGAGTTCATGAGCTATCAGCACTCTCTGGATCCGCAAAAACTGCGTCAGATGAGACTAATTCAACCCGGACAGTGCATTTTTTCAGCCGAAATCAATCTTTATGGCAGTAACAAGATCGCCATTATCTCTCATCGCGAAAGCATCGGCCTTATTATGGAAAGCCAAAAGATATTCGAAACTCTCAAGGGCATGTTCGAAGTTATGTGGGCAGGCTTGCCAGAACGCTAAAAGTGTGTAATAATGGCATATAATCAATCAATAGCAAACATCAGTCTCGGCTCTAGGCCAGACGATAGTTTCGCCGAAAAATCCATGCTGACAAGCAAGCAGAAGGACAAAGTGACGAAAGAACTGAAGCGTCACGAGAAGGATTCCGGGTCACCGGAATATCAGATTGCGATGTTCACTGAGCGAATCAAGAAGCTCACCGGTCATCTCAAGAAGAATGCCAAAGATTTCACTTCACGCCGCGGCCTACTCAAGATGGTTGCCAAGCGTCGGAAGCTCATGCAATATCTGGAAAAGAAAGACGAAAAGGGCTTCAAGAAAGTGATCAAGAAGTTGGAATTGAAGGGTTAGGATCTTGCGTGAGAGGCAGCGAAACTGCCTCTCGCATTTTTTTGTAAAGAGTAAAATTTTTTTATGTCAAAGTTCAAAGAACAGCGAGTGGGAGTGTTGGTCGATGTGTCAAATCTTTATCACAGTGCGCGTGCGATCTATGGTCGCAAAGTTAATTTCCAGAATGTGTTGATTGATGCAGTGGCCGGTCGCAAATTGGTGCGAGCGATTGCCTATGCTATCAAGACCACGGAAGGCTTGGAAGAAAAGTTTTTCGATGCTCTGGAAAAGAGCGGTTACGATTTGAAAACCAAAGATCTGCAAGTGTTCGCCGGTGGCCAGAAAAAGGGCGACTGGGATGTGGGCATCACAGTGGATGCCATCAAGATGTCCAAAAGTTTGGATGTGATTGTGTTGGTTTCCGGTGATGGTGACTATGTTCCCCTAGTGGAATATCTGCAAGCCACGACTGGTTGTCGCGTCGAAGTGATGGCCTTTCAAGAATCGACCAGTTCGAAATTGATTGAGCAGGCTGACGATTACACCAATCTTTCCTCAAGCAAGAAAAAGTTTCTGATCTAAACTAAAAATACTTTTTAAAAAACCGCCCATACAATGGGCGGTTTTTTGTCAGCAGCTAGAACTGTATAAAATAATGGTAATTATCTTTTACTTGCTGTTTTTTGCTTGCCTAGGTTGTATATTATAATTCTTATGTTTCGCTGGAGTGGATCGCTCGAAGTGTGTTGGTTTTTTACAAGCACAAGGGCTAAATCCGCGTTGCCTTTGAGGGCTGGCTTGTTAAACCATTCACATTTATAATTTAATACACAATAAAACCCATACGTAGAGCCTTTATTTCTCATGTATTTTGGTAGCTGATGTAGTAACCCATGCCCCAAATCTTTAGAGTGTGCATTTTTAAACTCTGCGCATATTTTGGAGATTCCCTTGTTCCTTATGTTTGCAACAAATATAAAGTCTAAAGTACCCACGCCGGTTTTATATTCAGGAATAATTTCGATCGAAGATAGCAATAACTGATCAGATAGTAGGCATTGAATA
The DNA here is from genome assembly GCA_004297805.1 of Patescibacteria group bacterium. Lineage (GTDB taxonomy): Bacteria > Patescibacteriota > Minisyncoccia > Moranbacterales > SCTJ01 > SCTJ01. The sequence continues at coordinate 27,070 of SCTJ01000019.1, forward strand.
ATAGGCTGCACCTCTGTTTCCTTTTTAGGCTTGCGATTAGCGATGGCGCTTCCACTGTATTGATAATTCCAAAATGGAGTTATTGCGCCATTGGTTTCATCAATCTTGGTTTGGATTGTTTGCAAACAACTGCATACTTTTTTCCGGAATGACTCCTCTGTATCATATTCTATGTTGGGGATCAGGTTTTCTCTCCGGGCCCAGTTGAGCAGCGAGGCGGGTGGGGCACATGGGACAGTTTCCACTTCAGTCACCTTTGTTTTATCATCCTGAAGACAATATAGGACTAGTTTATCAAAAGTCCATATAACAAAAATTCCAAGCATGGCAGTATCCGTAAATTCGTCTAAGGTTAATATAGACACCGTACTGTTTCTCTGCAAAACCAAGCTGCTATTTTGGAAGCTCAGTGTGAAAATGAACGTCTCATCTGAAATTCTAAATACCAGACCGCCAGTAGATATAGCTGCTTTGCTGATTTTGAAGTGTAGGGTTCCGGCTGAGTTCAAAAAATCTTGCGCAGTCGCAAATCCTTTGAAAGCTGGTGTTATTTCAAAGCTTGCCATGGTCTAGGAGATTTAAATATTACAGTGATATAATATCACTACTTCTCAGCTTTTGTCCAGCAATTAGTCCGAATATCACCCAAAGCATCAGCTGTCCTTGTTGGATATCCCAGAGGTAATGATCGAAAAGCATGATGAATATGAAACCCAAGAGAATACCTTCAAAAAGTCTAACTGTTAAGCTTGTGCTAGCCGTTGCAATTGTTTTGGATTGTTCCATGCTTGCCCTGTGTATTGTTCCATCCGCCTTCGAATGTTCCACGCCTGCCCCGTATAATGTTCCACGTGGAACATTTGTATCGGGGTGGAACATTCTTCGGACGGACAGGCGTGGAACATTGAAGTCTGAGTGAAATAATCTGTATAAGATATATATGAATAGAAATAGGCCGATGATTCCTAACTCGCTCCAAATCAGTAGAAATACATTGTGAACCGGTTGATATTGCCACGATTCTAGGTTTTGATACTCCGGGTAACTCCAAACCAAATTTCCATTACCAACTCCAAGTAAAGCGTGATCGGTAATTGTTCCACGTGAAACATTTGCATACAGTTGACGCTCTTCCAGGCTTTGGCTCTTAAAATTGACTATATTTGGGAAAATAGAAATTAAAGCGGAAACTATAAAGAATATTATTAGCAAGTTTCTAGATATATGTTTCATTTTAATATCATATAATGTTCCGTTTGGCTTACTGGCTGGCGGGCGCTTACCCGGTATAATGTTCCACGTGGAACATTCGCATAGAGACGGAACATATATGTATAGCAAGGCGATCAATAGTCCGAGTATGGCTGATTTCGAAAAAGTCAGGATTAGGGCAGTCAATTGCAAGCAAACAAGGGCCTTACCAAAATAGTCTACTTTTCCAGAATGTTCCACGCCTGCCCCGTATGATGTTCCACGCCTGCCTAGTATGATGTTCCACGTGGAACATTTGTACTGGGGTGGAACATTTGTACTGGGGTGGAACATTTTTCTATATGACAAAGTTAAGATTATAGATAGTGCCAGGAAACCGCCTAATATATTGGGATGTGGGAAAAAGCCATAAGCCCGGATCATCTTTTGCCCGTCCAGAATAACTTTGGCTACGCCCGAGATATCGGGTGAGATAATGCTTTCCCTGAGGAAGTTTAATCCAACCGAATTTTGAATAGCAAATTGCCAAATAGCAAGGACAGAGTTAATTACTCCTCCTAAGACGATAAGTTTGAAAGCGTCCTTTAATAATGTTCCACGTGGAACAATTCTATAAGTTATGTAGATTGACAATAGATAAAGCTCCAATAGTTTGATGGAGTGGAAAATGGAAAGCGGTTTGTTTTCTGACCACCAAAATGATGAAAAAGACCATAGTACGAAGATTAGGCCAACTGAAGCCAAAGGGTTGTGCAAGATAACCTGTGGATAGTGTTTTGTCCACAAGTTGTCCTTGTGTATAACATGGGGGTTATCTATTGACAGTATGTAATATTTATTGCATAATATAAATAACCAGGAAAGGATGGTCAGAGCGGCGAAAATGTCGCTCAAATAAAGATAAATTCCGGAGTATTCATTGAAACCACCGGCTATTGGGTAATTGATCAAGACCTTGCGGATACTGAAAGGCAAAGTGAGGAGGAGGCCAAAGAAAAAGAACAAGTCTAGGTTGTGGAAAAGTCTTTTTGCTTGTGTTTGCCAAAAAGTGTTCATTGTCTGGATTATATCACCTTTTCTGGAAGCGCAAGACACCCGGCATAATTTTGATAATGAGATTTTGTTAGTTTTGGAATTGACCGGATCGCTACACTTGAGTATGATGAATTTATTGCTTAAGATGGTTTATTTTAGGGCCTATAGTAAAGCGGTATTACGCGTCCATGGCATGGATGAGTCCAGGGTTCGACTCCCTGTAGGTCCACAAACATGTTTTTCTGAGTAATTTAATAGTTTTTAATAGCCACTATGTATAAAAAGAAAAAGGTTGTGGCGCGGAAGCACCGCAAGAAGCAAGGCAAAACAGTCTCAACTCGACATCGATAGAAAAAAGTACGGCGCAAGCCGTACTTTTTTGTGAAGAGGTTCTGTTTGTAGATTACTCGATGCAGCAGTCGATAGCCTTCTTGACGAGTTCTCCGAGTTTACCCATGAAACCAGTTTTCTTTTCATCATGCTTGTCTAGGGCGCCTTCATCGATTTTCTTTACGTCTGATACGCCCACGACGTGCATGTTGATTCCCCAGAAAAGCGAATACAAATCATAAGCTTTTTGAAAGAGATTTTGCGCCTCTTCTTTTTTACCCATGCCTTGCTGTTTGGTCCCGACCTCCATTAAGCGCATGGAAGCGGCCAATAAATGCTTGGAAATACACCATTGCTCTCCCTCTGGATTTTTGACAATCATGCGCAGCAAGTCGCCACGCATTTTCCGGACTTCCTGCAATAGATCGAAGTATTCTGGCTTTTGGAGTTTGGCGCCAGTGAAAAAGAAATGTTCTTCGATGCTCACCAGATTCATGATGGCAATGGAAAGATCCTGATCGGATGACAGGTCTAATTTGTCCTGCTTCTTCATGTGATCGACCTTTTCGATCAGTTCGTTCAAATTCTTTATTTTGTCTTCCATGGAATTATTTGGTTAGGATATAAAATAACAAACTGAGAATAGCGATGGCTCCGACTGGCATAACTACTTTCTGAAAAGGGAATTGAGCGTGACCAGCATTCTTGGTTTTCAATTGTTCATACCACTTGGCACTGCCATAGAAAGCAGCGCTGCCCGCTATGATTCCCAAAAGGAGCTTATCAATGCCCCAAATCTTGTTGAGTTCATGTCCCATGATACCGGTATAGAAAAGCGGAACAACAATAAGAAGATAGTAGCCAACAACGGTCAGGCTGGTTCGCCACGGGAAATTCCAAGATTTTTTCTCGAACCAAGATAGTGTCCACATAATCATGGAAACAGTTAGTGCGCCGATCCAGAGACCAGCGATGGTGTCATCGATGCCCAACCAGCGCGAAAGTCCCACTCCGGCCCCGATGGCGATAGTGCAAACTGGGCAAACAGCGCTAGCCTTGGCAACTCCCAAGATCAACCAAAAAATAATCAAGAAAGAAACTGCGAGAATGGTCATATATATAAGTAAAGAATGTTTATCAAATAGGCCAATTTTTGGCTGCATATTGCTTATTGATTATATCAAGCTATAATGAAAAAGCCAATTCAGAGATGGAATTGGCGATAATTTATTCCAACGCCAAAAGCAATATGAGTATTTTAAGGGACCTAGCTTTGTTGCCAGTGCTCGGTCGGCCGTTATTTACCATTATCGGGATGCTAGCCTTCCTATCGTTTGCAGTCACAGCTTACATTGGCATGCGTAATATGAAAGGCGACAATCGTATCTCAATTCGTTGGCATTTTCGTTTGGCAAAAGTGGCCCTGGGACTAATGGTGTTGCACGTAGTGCTTGCTTCCTCGCTGCTTTTTAAATAAACTGAAACTCTGGGCCTATAGTAAAGTGGTATTACGCGGCATTCGCATTGCTGAGGCGGGAGTTCGATTCTCCCTAGGTCCACTCAAAATATTATGAAAACCTTGCTAGTTCCCGGCTGGATGAAATCTGTAAGTTTTTACAAAAACTTCGAGGGGCTGGATGTTTGGAAGAAAGATTTTATCTTGGCTGACCATCGTTCAGTCGAGTGTGTGGTGGCGCACAGTATGGGAGCAGCCTATGCTTTAGTAGAAGAGAGCATCGGGAATGAAAGCACCTTTTATGTGCTGGTGAATCCGGTGACAACCAAAATTAGTTTTGTGTCGTGGCTTTGGCGCTGGATAAAGTTTGCGTTTGCAGGCGGAATCAGAATCGATCCCAGCATGAGCCCAAAAAACATATTCTCTGCTGCAAGAAAGGCCATCAAAATTTCTGGTCACGATCTTGATAGTATCGTGGCGAAAATGCCAAAGGAAAACATTGTAATTGTGAGGGGAAATCGTGACAGATACTTTTGCGATGAAGGGGTGGTGAGATCTGCCAGAAAATCTGGACTCGAGGTTGTTGAAGTCGATGGTTTGGGGCATGAGTGGGATGAAAAGTTTGAAAACGTGATTAGTGAATTGGTTTCACGCTGAAACAATTAGAATATCGGTATGACAAAATATATTTTGAACTCAGGAGGCGCAAGGAAAGACTCGGAGAAACTACGACTTTTTTTGGATGAAATTGTGCGGGATTTGGGGCAAAGTCCGCGAATATTATTTTGCTTCTTTGCGCAGAAGCGAGAAGACTGGGAGGGATATTTCGCAGAATATCAGCAAGGTTTCTTGAGGCGGGTAGATAAAAGTTTGCAGCCAACCTTTGAATTGGCTTTCCCAGAAAAATTTGTCCAGCAGATTCAGAATTGCGACGCGGTCTATCTGGGTGGAGGCGATGATCATTTGTTGCAGTTTTGGCTGAGAAGATATAATCTACCAGAGGCCTGGAGAGGCAAAGTGGTGGCTGGCACCTCGGCTGGCTCAGATGCGCTGGTGAAGCATTTTTGGACCTGTGATTGGCGACAGTGCCTGGATGGATTGGGAATTCTGCCCATCAAGTTTATTCCACACTACAAATCGGATACTTACGGCAAAGATGATCCTCGCGGTCCAATTAATTGGGAGAAAGCTTACCAGGAGTTATCGGAATATGGAGACAAGTCATTGTCGCTTCATGCTCTGGAAGAAGGCGAGTTCATAGTTATTAACCAGGAGTAGTTTAACAAAGGTCCTTGTAGCTTCAGCCCCAGGCTGATCACCCGTAAGGGTGACAATGGATCTCAGCACCAGAGCAAAGCCCGGTGCAGGACAAGTGCCGCAAATCCTAAAATATTAAGGTTATCTCTCCTCATAGCTCAACGGATAGAGCAGTCCCGTCCTAAGGGAAAGATGGGGGTTCAATTCCCTCTGAGGAGACAAATAATAGTATGATCAAAAAAATACCTCAACAGGTCATTGATGTATTGAACCAACTGGCTAAAGCCGGTTTCGAATCTTATGTTGTGGGCGGGTGCGTGCGCGATTTGATCATGAACCGCGAACCCAAAGACTGGGATGTGACGACCAAGGCTA
>SCTJ01000020.1 GCA_004297805.1 Patescibacteria group bacterium
AATAAAAGCTGCCCCTAAGAGAAGAAATAGCCTACGCCCCCAGGACATTGGACCTGGGGCATTTTCTTTTTCGACTGGTGAAATTCTTTTAGGCTTACGATCAAACATAGGGGGATTGTTTAAAGATCCAGTAGTAGCGCGTCAATCGCCAAGCGTGCATTAGCATTGGTCGTTTCCAGCGTCTGGATCGTCGCAGCTATTTTGCCTGCCAGCGCTAGGCTAGTCACATCGGTTGATCGCTCATGAACCTGCCACAACAAAAATTTCAATTGTTCAATGGCCTTGGGAACATTTTTGGATAGTCGCTCGCTAAGGCGCATGCGTTCCGTCACCGACTGCCCCTCAAGTTGCTTCATTTGTTCACTCCATTCACGCGTCTCGGTCAGCGCTTTTTTATTTTGAGCTAGAGAAATTGCCAAACCAGGACGACCTAGCGATAAAGGTATCGCCTCCGAAAACTCAGTCCCCAGAAGCTGCAGCTCTTTTGTTGAAACCAGCGAGAAATTGATATGCCGACAGCGCGAACGAATGGTTGGTAATAATGATTGCCGATCATTTGCTACCAAAATAATAGTCGAGGTTGAGTTAGGCTCTTCCAAGGTCTTGAGCAGCGCATTTTGAGCCTCGCGCCTCAACTTGTCCGCCCCATCTACTACCAACACCTTGCGGAGTCCGGCATAGGGATAGGTGGCCAAAGCTCCAATTGCCTCCCGTACCTGCTCCACTGAAATGGCCTTTTCTTTGGTCACTCCCCGTTTCTCGACCTCTTCTGGCGAGAGTGACAGCAGGTCAAACCTTGCCTGAGTTATTTCATTCTCGCTCAGGGCTGCAAAATCTTTTCCGGTGATGAGTTCCAGTGCAAACCGCTCGGCCAAAGTGCGCTTCCCCACCCGCTCTGGACCCGCGAACAAATAAGCCTGCGCCAACCGCTTTTGCGCCCGGCTCTGCTCCAGGAGAGATACAATTTTTTTGTTGCCAATGAATGACATTGAGAACTTCAGTAACTAGCAGCCAGTAACTGGTAACTAGTAATTTTGTAGTGATTTGATTATAGTGATCTATGTCAAAATGCTCTTCAAAAAATCTAGCATCTCCCGCTTGAATCGTTCCTTGGAAAATTGCCTAGCACACTCTTTGATTTTTTCCCGATTGTATTGCGATTCTTTTTCCATGAAACGTCGCACACCATCGGCCAGTACCTCAGGGGTCTGCGCATTGAAAAACTCACCGGTCACCCCTTCTTCGATAATCTCCAGCGCTCCGCCTTTGCGAAAAGCAATAACCGGCGTCCCCTGACTCATCGCCTCTACCATGGTCAAACCAAAATCGTCGAGAGTTGGAAAAATAAGAGCCCGAGCATTTTGATAATAATTTTGCACTTCTCGGTCGCTCTTCCAACCTAGCACTTGGATTGTTTTGCCAGCCAACTTTTCCAGACGATGCCGCTCTTTCCCCTCCCCGATTACCACTAGCGGCAACTCTAACTTATTAAAAGCTTCAACAACTAGCTCTACTTTCTTATATGGCGAGAGTCGAGACACAACCAAAAAATATTGTTGGGCCATTTTATTATTTTCTCTTTTTTCATCCACGACCTCCTGGTTTAATCTGTCATTATTAATGGGCGGATAAATGACCGCGCTTTCCCGCCGATAATATTTCTGGATTCGGGAGTGCGTGTATTTCGAATTGGCAATCAAAAAATCCGGACGATCAGCCGCTTCTCGATCCCACAGTCTCACGTAACTGAGTAAGGGACGGACAAAAAATCCAATTTTTTCTCTACGGTTATCCACCAAGTATTTTTCATTGTAATCCCAGGCAAACCGCATTGGCGAATGAACATAGGCCACATGTTTCGTGTTAAGCTTGGTCACAATTCCCTTCGACCAAGCGCCAGAGGAAGAAATGACCAAATCAAACTCTCGCAGATTAAAAGTTTCCGGCGCCGTTGGCAAAAAGGGCAACAGCAGTTGGCGCCGTCGACGCAACCAGCGTGGCAGCTTCTGCAAAAATGACGTATAGATGATTTTTCCCTTGAAGGCACCCCGCATTTTCTCCCGATCATATAGCAAAGTATAGATCGGCGCCTGGGGGAACATTTCCACCAGCACCTCCAGCACTCTTTCTGCTCCGCCGTATTCGGTGAGAAAATCGTGGACCAGCGCTATTTTGAGATTGTTCAGTTCTTTCATACCCAAATCACTAATTGGCAATTAGTTGCGCGATTGTCCGCGCACATTCCTCCCAGCTAAACCGCTTTATATTGCTATATCCTTTCTGAATTATATCATCCTTCAGCGCTTTATCGTAAATTAGTCGATAAGTCGCTTCGGCAATCTGGTCTACGCTATTTGGATCAACTAGCAGGGCCGTTTTCCCAGCCACCTCCGAAATCGAAGAGCCGTTGGCAGCCACTACCGGCACGCCCATAGCCTGCGCCTCCAGAATCGGCAGCCCGAAACCTTCATAAAAACTGGGAAACAAAAACACCTCCGCGCCATGCAGCAAATCTCGTTTCTTTTGTTCATCCACATATCCCAACTCAACAATGGAATCTTTGAACTTTGAACTTTGAACTTTGAACTTTATATTTTTATATCCGTACCCCGGCTTACCGATCAGCACCAACTTGTGAGGGATATCGTGCCGACTCTTCAGAATCTCAAGGGCCTCAATAATACCTTCGACATTTTTTCTATTTTCTATTCTGCCTACAAACAATAAATATGGTTTAGAAATTTTTACATTGAAACTTGATTTGAAATTTGAAATCTGAAATTTTAAATTACTATCATATCCTTCGTAAACCACTTTTATCTTGTCTTCCGGGATATTGTATAGACCCATCAAATCCCTTCTCGTATTTTCCGAAACAGCAATTATTTTTTGGGACCACCAGCAAGATAATTTTATAAACCATCTCATGTATAACCGCTCCCAAAGCGAGTACGCTTCCGGGCAAAACTCGTATTCCAAACCATGAATCGTCACGACTGTATTTTTGGGATGAATCAGCGGCGCGGTGTGCGCTGGGACAAAGAGCGTATCTACCGGATGCCATAGCATCTCTAGCGACAAACCAATCTGCGTCCAAAAAATCGGCCACCGAATAACTTTTAATTTCCAATTCACCGGCAATGACTGTGTCTCCTCGAGTCCAGGTTTAATTCCTGGTCGCGTATACAAAACAACCTGGGCATCGCCCAGCTTGTCCCTAAGATGCATGATAACTTGGTAGGCGTACTCCTCAATTCCAGTACGCTGCGGTGAAAACGCTCGTGAGGCATCAATTCCTATTCGCATAACGCATAGCGCATAACCTGGAACGCATATGGCTGCGTGACGATAGGCATTTCGCTTCACGCTCCACGTTCTCTACGTTACGCGATTATTTAGACAGCATGATCGTCCGTTTGTACATTTCCAGATTTTCTAAGGCTTTGCCGATACCTTTAATCACGCAAAACAGCGGATCATCAGCTACATAGCACGGCACCCCAATGGTCTTGGTAATCAATTGATCGAGATTCCTGAGCAGCGCGCCACCACCCGACAGCACCATCCCTTTGTCGATAATATCCGCTGCCAACTCCGGTGGAGTTTCTTGAAACACTTTTTTGATTGCATTAATCACTTCGCGCAGTTCATCCTGAATCGCTTCGGTCACTTCATTGGATGAGATGCGCACCACTTTGGGCAAGCCGCCCATCAAATCTCGTCCGCGAATTTCCATGTATTCTTCCTTCGCCAAAGCCAGGGCTGATCCAATGGAGTTTTTAATTTCTTCCGCCGTCTGTTCGCCAATAATCAAGCCGAATTTGCGTTTGATATAATCTGAGATAGCTTGATCGAATTTGTTGCCACCCACCCGTGCGCTGTGCGCTGCCACCACGCCACCAAGCGAGATGACTGCAATTTCCGAAGTTCCGCCACCGATATCAATAATCATGTTGCCTTGCGGGTTGTGCACCGCAATCCCGGCCCCAATCGCTGCCAGGAGTGGCTCCTTAACTACATAGGCTGACTTGGCCCCCGCCTTAATCGCCGCATCAATCACCGCCCGTCGCTCAGTTGAAGTAATCCCCGCCGGGATAGACAACATCACCTCCGGGCGAAAAAAGCGCACCTTGCCGCTCACCTTATTGATGAAATAGCGCAACATGGCTTCGGTAATCCGATAGTCGGCAATCACCCCGTCCCTGAGTGGACGGCTAGCCACAATAGTATCTGGAGTTCGTCCCAACATCTCTTTAGCTTGATTACCCACCGCTAGCACATTGTTTTCAATCAAAGAAACCGCCACTACTGATGGCTCGTTTACGACAATACCCTTGCCTGGCACAAAAACCAGGGTGTTGGCAGTTCCAAGATCAATGCCTATTTTACGTATGAACATGCGATTTTTGTCTACGAGCGAAGCGAGGAGCTACAAAAATCAGCCTCCCGCACCAATTCGCAATTTAAACTTTCAATTACAGCCATCTGAGCTACGGGCCCGGCAGGCAGGCAGGAGTTCCAAACAATAATCTTCTTTTCATGCCCGACACCTCTGAAATCCATTGCGGGATCTACTCTCTACAACTTTATGTATTTCCCGGCTAAATAATTCTTAGCTGATTCACGCGTGGTTTGAGCCAGTTTTTTTGGCAGTCTTTTCAAACTGAACCATCCGATCTCGTCGCACTTATGCGGTTCCATATTCCTGGGAATTCCAGCTTTCACGCTAGCTAGATAATTAACCGCTACCCAGTGCTGATCCTCGCGCTTTATAATATGGTCAGTATGCGGCAGATAGCCCCAGATTTTTATTTTGATTCCCAATTCCTCTTCAATCTCACGCTCCATGGCCCATTGCGCCTGTTCGCCGTATTCGACCGAGCCGCCCGGCTTGGACCACCAGCCAATCTGATTTTTAGATTTTCCGCCGCGCTTCAAAAGCAACGTCTCACCCTTTCGATTCAAAATCAGCACTCCTCCGCCCACTCCAATATAATCTTTTCCCGCTTTCAACTTTGTCATTGCGATTCTAGTTGCCAATTACTAGTTACTAGTTACTCTTTTTATCCTCGCTCCCAGTTTTTGCAGGCGCTCCTCAATCTTTTCGTAGCCGCGATCCACTTGATAGGCATCATGCACGATCGTCTTGCCCTTCGCCACCAAAGCCGCAATGATAAGCGATGCACCAGCCCTGAGGTCAAAACTAGTAATTTCCTGTCCGGAAAGTTTGGTTGGCCCCTCAATCACCGCCTGGTGAACATTGATGATATCCGCTTGAGCGCCCATCTTGGAGATTTCTTCGATATAATTGAAGCGTCCCTCATAGAGAGAGTCATGGATGAGCGTTTTTCCCTTAGCCTGCGTCGCTAGCACACCAAAAGGAGCCTGCACATCCGTCGGAATCCCAGGATAAGTCCGCGCATCCACCTTGGTCACCGCTCTCAATTTCTCGGTCGGAATCACTTGAATCGAATTCTTCTTTATTTTGAAGTCCGCCCCAAACTCGCGTAATTTTTGCAAAACTAAATCCAGATGATCTTCGATGGCGTTTTGCACCACGATTGGACTCTTAGTCACCACTCCCATAATCAAAAAAGTGGCAGCTTCATTAAAATCAGGAATAACCGTATGTTTGGCGCCCCGTAATTTTTTCCTGCCCTCCACCACTAAAGTGTGCATACCGATACCAGAAATTTTGGCGCCCATTTTCACCAAGAATCTCGCTAAATCCTGCACGTGTGGTTCAGCCGCCGCAATCTTGATCGTCGTTTTGCCCGGCAGGGCTGCCGCCAACATGAGAGCATTCTCAGTTCCCGTCACTGAAAATTCCTTGAGCACCACTTTGGCCGCGTGACGCTTGCGGGCGTCTACTTCAAAATGACAATCGGTCTGTTTCACTTGCACTCCCAGTTTTTCCAAAGCATCAAAATGCGTGTCGAGTGGGCGTGCGCCAATAGTGCATCCGCCTGGATAAGGCACTTTGAATTTGTCCGTCCGTGCTGCCAATGGTCCAAGTAGCAAAATTGACGAACGCATTTTTTTCATGATCTTCTCATCCGTACAGCGCGAATCGAGTTGCTTGGTCTGAACTCGCACAGTTCGCTTTCCAATCCATTCGACTTTGGCACCCAAGCTCTCCATGATTTCTAACATCCGAAATACATCCTCGATGCGGGGCATATTGGAAATCACGCATGGCTCGGTGGTCAACAGTGTGGCTGCTAAAATTGGAGTGGCGGCGTTCTTCAGCCCCCCCACTTCTATGGCTCCGGAAAGCCTTTTTCCCCCATGAATCTCGAAGTATTCCATGAATATCATTATACTTTGAATCGACACCTATTTCAAGGGGTCCAGTTGGTGATCATCTCGAAAAACGCTGGCGCTATTCACTCAACATGGGTCAAGAGAAATATCGAGTTTCATCTACCAGCCGGTGGATTACACGCTAACCACACTCCGCGCATTGTTGTTTAATCCCCAAAAGTCTACCCCATTCCAGTTGAGGTCCGCACGCTGACCTAACCGGACCCAGCTGGCCCCAGAAACATTTCCGGACGCGGGAAAATAGCCAGCCAGGTTGTAGCAATATTTGCCGTGGCCTTGATAATCATCAATCACTTGGTTGGTTTGTTCCAGATGCTGGAGGAAGCGGATGAGCCATTCTTCGGGAGTGAGACCTCTTTCGTGCTGGTGAGATTGAGTTTGGAGTTGTCGCAGATAATCGTTGGGGGCCTGGTTATCCTCTGGCTGTTTTCTGCCTCCTTGAGTTTGATCTTTGTTTCCCGCTGGGATGTTTTGGTTGGATTCGGTGAGGGTGATGAAAAAACCGGGAAAAGTCAGTTTTGTTTGAAGTAGTTGCTGCTTAGTTTGACCTTGGTGATTTTCGGGATCGAACTTTAGGGGGAAATAGACCAGGCCTCCGGAGATATCGGCATTGACGTAGCTTCCACGAACATTCAGCGGATTAGCTTCATCTAGCTCCAGTAAAATGAGCGGTTCATTGGGATCATCCTGATTGAGTTTGGTGGCGAAGAGTTGGTTGGCTTTTTTGTGTCGGAGAATAGCTTCCGAGACCGTGTCGGTAAGTTTTTGGAGCGGCAGAGCAAAGGGCGTGATTTGCAACTGCGTGAAACCTTGTTGCATCTTCTCTCGGAGTTCTGGGCGGGCTTGGAGCTGCTTGGTAATTTGGGAGAAAGTAGGAAAAGGATATTCTACTCCGTCGATGCCTGTAATCCCCTGTTCACCAGTAGGGAAGGTTTCGAGCAATCCATTCTGGGTAAGGATTTGGATTTCAGAGTCGTATTTTTTCCTGAGAGTTTCGCGAGGCAATTCTGAGAAAAGCCAAAGAGATTGGCGCAGGGCCATGATTTTCACTTCCAGCTCTTGTTGGATAGTGTAGACCGCGTTGAGCTGAGCTATATTTTGGGATTCCGCACTAGAATGAAGAGTCGCGTCGAAATCAGCTTTGAGCTTTTGGATGGCGGACAATTCAGAGACGATTTGGGGGCAGGTGAGTTGCATATATTAGTAGTATACACCAAAATCGCCAGCAAAAAACCGGCTTCCCTCCTCCCAAGGAACGCCGGCCAATTTCCACACCCATCAGTAAAACTGGGCATTGTTTTTCTTCGTCAGCACCACGTTGATCGTTTCGTGAATGCCGAAGAGTTTAACCGCCTCGGGAATCTCGTTTGGACCTTTGTTGGGATAGGTGTTTTGCCACCACCCGTACTTCTCCACCCAGAAATATACCCTGATTCCCTCCCCGCATTCTACCTCTGCCACTCCGTTTTCATCAGTAGTATTCTCGAAGTAGTTGTGGCTTCCGTTCTCAAACTCGATCATTCCCCGCACCGTTGCGCCACCGACTGGATTCCCTCGATCGTCAACCACTTTTACCTTCAGTGGTTCCGCTGAACAATCCACGGCCCAAAGTATTAGGGTGACCATCGGCAGAAGCGCCAAACATTTCCACTTTAATCGCATGATTCCACCCCCTCCGCTAATAGTTTTTCGACTCTGCTGAGTCGCCAAAGAACACTGCCTCCTTACATGCAATATGTTACTGTTTTTTAGAAGTCTTGTCGACCAACAAAAAACAGGTGACTTGCGTCAGCTGTTTTTCGGTGTTTAATCCTCTCGAGGAGGAAGAAGACAAGGAACCTTGTTTCTAGGTTTTTGTATGCCTGCCCGCAATGCTTGCGCTTCTTTTTATGTGCTATCTATCTAAAGCATTTCTGTTTTTAGATTTAGCGACTACCAAACAAAGGAGCATAGCAATGCAGGCGGGTGTTTTTATTTTTCAAAGAACCCTACTATCTAAATTCTAGGTATGCAGTGCTTTGGTTTTTTCTCTCACTCGCCAAGCTCGTCGAACATATGCTCCGGCCGCCACTAAAGGGCTGACTACGGAAGCCACAAACAAGAGTATGAGTGCCACGACCCACACCATATTGAGCACACGTTGAAAATTAATAGTCGCTAGATAATCATTTTTCCAAACCATGCCATAGGGCGAGCCACCTGTACTGGAGACAGGAACAATTTTATTTTGGACGCTGGCTAATTCCTTCCATTTGCCTCGTACTGCGCCCATGGGTGTCAACGACGCCAATTCACGCGTACCAAACATTTGCACCGTAATCGTAGAGTGTACACCATCCACTACTCCCTCACCCACCGCCACTCCAATCTCTTGATAGCGCGAGTTCAAAATATTCTGGCGGTGAGTCTCACTATTAAGCCAGGCCTGATGCTGATCTTCCGCACTCATGAAATCAATAGCCAAATTTTCGCCCGCCAGCTTGTAGGCATAGTTACTTTCATCGATCCAATGCCAAGGCGTGACCCCCGCCGGTGAATTATGGGCAAAATAATGTTTAGCCTGCATGTCCTGGAGCTTAGCCTCGGCAGCCAAATCCAGCTGGGCATTTTCAACCAGGGTGTTTTCTTCGGCGTTCTTCCGAGTTTCATTCACCAGGTCAATTACTCGCTCCGGAGTGATGCTCGAAGCATAAGCCGCTTGGCACACGAAAATAAAGCCAATGGCTAGCGCCACACTCCAAAACTCTGTTCTAATTGTTTTCGATTGTCTAGTCCTCAACATATCTTTCTAAAAAAGAAAAAGGCGTTTCACCCCTGAAACACCCACCTTTCGGCTTGAAATAGAAAAAACGGGGCACACCCGCTTCGACTCGAACTTTTCCCTCGTCTCATCGAGGCGAGCCCGTTTCTCAAAACTCTACTTTGCTACCTTTAATTATAGCAGCTTTCGGGTGAAAAGTCAATCTCAAGCTAGACGTATTCTCTAGGCTTTCGATAATTATTTTTCCTTCAACCGTTGTTGCCTGAGATCCCTCATCAATTCCAAATAAAAAAATAGGTTATGAATACTGGCCAAGCGCAACGCCAACGGTTCGCCCACCGCAAAGAGGTGACGCAAGTAAGCGCGCGAGAATCTTTGACAGGTGTAGCATTGGCACTGCATATCAATCGACTGCAAAGCATTTCTGAATTTACCATTATTGATGTTGATGGTTTCGTAAAAATCTACTTTTGATTTGCGAACGTTCAGCTTCTGTTTTCTTTTCCGCAGGAAAAGTCGTCCGTGCCGCCCCTCGCGTGTGGGAATGACACAATCAAACATGTCGATCCCCTTTTGCACCGCCGCCACCACCTCTTCGGGGCGACCTAGCCCCATCAAATAGCGGGGCCTGTTCTCTGGCAAAATTGGCACTACCCAATCCAAAATTTCTGCTAGTTTCTCGCGTGGCTCACCCACCGCCACTCCCCCAATAGCATAGCCATCAAAGTCCATCGCTACCAAACGCTCAGCACACTCCTGCCGAAGGTCCTGGTAGACCGATCCCTGAACGATAGCGAACAGTAACGGCCGCTTATTTTTTTTCAAATGCTTGGTCTTTTTTTGGAAATATTTTTGGCACCGCACCGCCCAACGCAAAGTCAATTCCATCGAGGCACGAGCATAATCAAGCTCACACGGATACGGCGGACACTCGTCCAATACCATAATAATATCCGAGCCAAGATTGAGTTGAATATCGATGGATTTTTCAGGCGACATGAAGTGCGCTTTTCCGTCGATAGGATCAACAAAGCGCACCCCGCGTTCAGTCAGCGTCACCCCGCTTTTTCCATACTTCTCAGCCGCCCGCGCTCCCAAAGAGAACACTTGAAATCCTCCCGAATCAGTGAGGATCGGCTTAGACCAGCGCATGAACTCGTGCAATCCGCCGGCCTTCTTGATCAAGGTGTCCCCCGGACGTAGCCACAAGTGATAGGTATTGCCAAGCGCTATTTCAGCTCCCAGCTTTTCCAATTCTTCTGGATTCAAATTACGCACAGCGCCCTTGGTGGCAATCGGCATGAATACCGGCAAGTTCACCTGACCTCGTCTAGTTTTTAAAACGCGCCCGTTATTAACTTTTTTTGATTTATTCCTGGTAAGCATCGCTAGTCGACACGATGGAATATCGTGCCAATCAAGAAATTATGAGCAAGTTTGCTTAATGACGACTTTAGGGAACTACTCGGAATTTGTCATCAGTCGCAATGTCCTCGTCCAGCATCGAGGTCTTTGATCTTAGCTGAATAGAGATAGGTTGTCCAGCAAAGGTGTCTGTACCCGTGAAAATAGATGGCTTCAAAATTTCAACGGCGGTTTTAACCTGGTTAATCTGTGGGGTAACCCCAACTTGGAAAACAAGCTCCTTGGGATCCCTAATCGCCCCCACGCCGTTCTTTAAGTCTCCGATTTCCCAAACCACTTGATTCGTACGCTCGTTGAAAGAAACCTGCCCATCTTCCGGTTTGAATGCCCCGGTCCAACGTGCACCCGTTGGCAAATAGGCCACCACGCGCGCACCCGCTATTTTGTTAAACAAATTGGACACTTTCCAATGCAGGGTATAGGTCGTCTCTTGCCCAACACGAGGTGGTAACGGACCAGAATTTGGAATTTGAGTATCTTGGTAATATCCCCTCACCTCAAAGATGACCTTGGTTTTCAATTTAAGGGAGAGTTGGTTGCTAGAAATAATTTTGTTGGCATTGATAGGCGTTGGGATATCTGGACTATCAATTTTGGCGAGCGTCTTGATGGTGAAGTTGCGATCTTTATCGCTGTCCACAGTCACGAATGGCAGCACGTCTAATTCAAATTCGATCTTCCCCTCCTGGCCCGGCTTCAGATTGGCCAGATCAGGATAGTCAGCTGCTTTCCAGGTGATCATTTTTTTCTCACCGTCAAAATAACCCTTCTTCAATCTGATCTTAGTATAATCGATAACTTTACTGTCAATCTCAACCGTCACAATCGCATTGCGCAGACCAACCTCACCCACGTTTTTGTAGGTGATCATATATGGTAGGCGCTCCCCGACCCCCACAATTTTTTTGCCTTTTGCAACTTGCTGTCCAATCGTTAGCGGTGAGGAAACAATTTTGGTAATGCGCTCCTGATTGTTGTATTCAACGTAACTTCCGCTTTCCGCGGATCCCAGAGACACCGCCAACACCTGGCTATCATTCATCATTCCTGTCAGCGAACCAGTGACAGATATTCTACCTCCGCTTCCCGGTTCTAGAGTACCCAACTCCCAAACATTCTCGTCACTTGTCGGTTCTGGGTCAGCTTCGTCAAACTCAAACCCTTGCGGATACTTTATCGTCAAACGAACACCGTTGAAGGTCCTAGCACTATCATTACGATAATCAACCACGTAGTCGACTTTGTCTCCACTGGCTACCTGGTAGGGAATGTCGAGCTCCAAAGAAAGAGGCGAGGTTTTGATTTGTACGCCCACCTGCCGTTCGATATTGGCCAGACTCTGAACATTGCCGGGATTATATCTTAATTTGGCATTGAGATAGACAATGGCCTCGGCCGGGGCATAAAACTGACCCACAAATTCAACTGAACCACTCGAGTATGGAGCAATCTCGCCCAACTCAATAGTGCTATTGGCTTGGTTTTCTTTTTTCAGGCCATTCCCCTCCTCCGGTTGGAAACTATCTGGATAATTCAAAGAGACGGAGACGTTCTTAAGACTGACCCGATTATCGTTATGGTAGCTCAAAGTGTAGCGCATCGGCTGATTGCTCGGTACGCTAATTGGTCCACTGATTTCGAAGGTAACCCGCTCTTCGCTATAGGCCCCTTTTTGATAGCGATAAATTGCCACCACCGCCACACCCAAAACGATCATGCCCAGGACCGCCCAGATGACTGTTCGCAGCGATTTGACCTTATAGGGTGAAAGTTCGTCAGACTTTTTTTGCCATGCTTTCTCCTTGGCGAAAGATCCCGCGTCAGATTCAGTGGAGACTAACGGATCAAACTGACTTTCTTCGTGCTCACGTCCGGTTAGGTCAGTATCCTTGGAATATATTTTTTTCTGCAAATCATCAAGAGGCATAGCTGGTCTTTTTGTTTTTTGAACTTATGTCGTTATTGTAGCAAAAATGACGTCTTATCACAAACTACTAACGAACCCAGGCGATAAAATCGACCGCTATGCGCCCTAATTCTCGCGTATCGCGTTCGTCGACACCCAGACGCCGCAGAGAATTCAGGCTATTTTGCGAAAAAACTCGCAATTGTTTGATTGAGTTAACGCTAATTGACCTGGCTTGAGTGTCCTTGGCAACGCAAGCTCCACAAGCTACCCCACCCGTCTCAGGGCTCCAGCCATTGCGATCGCCAGAACTAAGTGGCCCAGCACATTGGACACAGCGTGTAGCCTCAAAATGATATCCCAGAGACGAAAGCAGCTTGAAAGTAAAAGCTAGCGATACCACCTCGGACTTGACTGGCGCGCTTCCATTCAGACTATCCAGCGTTTCCAAGAACTCTTTGAGCAATTGGAAGAGAGCTTCGTCCGGTTGCTCCAAATCAACTAACCGGTCGAAGAGACGCACTCCCCGTAGAGCCACCGCCACCGTAGCCAAATCTTGCTTCAGATTATTATAATTGTTTTCAACCACTACTCCCGTCACCTTGCCCATTCCCTGAGCACGCGCCGTCGCCAAATCAACCAGCGTGAGTGGCTCAAGCGCTCCGGCCAATTTGGCCTGAGCCTTACGCACACCCTTGGCTAGAACTTTTATTTTTCCACTCTGCTGCGTAAAGGCAGTATAAATCCGGTCGGTCTCCCCGACATCGCGTTTACCGATAATGATGGCTGAGTATTGATAATCCATTATCTCTTTATCGACAAAGTTATTTTGTCCCCATCAATCTCAATGTCTTTGGTCAGGTCGGCTCCATCCAATACGCCCTCTCCAATGTTCTTCTCAGCCAACACTTCTTTGGCGACAAGTTCTCCGAACTTAGCGAACAAAACATCCGCGCCAACATGCGCTACTTGAATATGATTCTCCACATCATATCCAGCTTCTTTGCGCATCTCTTGAATGCAGCGAATGACTTCGCGAGCCTGGCCTTCCAACTTTAACTCATCGGTAATCTCTTTATCGAGGTCAACAACCATGATTGCAGCACTTCCCCCAGACGAAACGCCTTCGATAATATATTCTACCTCTTTAACATTAACTTCGTCTTTGATTATGTCGTAATACTCCTCAGGCAGTCCAAGACTATATTTGACAATTACTTTCGACAATGGTTGTCTTACTTTTATCTTATAGTGAGAACGCTTCTGTAAGGCCTCGGTAATTATGTCCCGGGTTTTTCGCATTTCCCCATTCAGCTTCTCATCGATCAATTTTTCATCCGCCACTGGAAAATCTGATAGATGCACCGATTCCTCCCCTGTCAGATTTTTGTAAATCTCTTCTGACATAAACGGAGCGAATGGTGCCATGAGCTTGGCTAATGTTACCAACACATGGTGCAGCGTGGCATAGGCTTCATTCTTGTCTCCGTCATTTTCCGATTTCCAGAAACGCTTGCGCGAGCGTCGCACATACCAGTTCGACAAATCATCCGCAAACTTCTGAAACAAGCGTGCGGTACCCACCAAATCATAGGCCTCCATTTTCTCATTTACATTCTTAATCAGCATATTCAACTCTGAAATAATCCAGCGATCCAACAAATTAGTTGCGGGTTGCGGGTTGCGGGTTGCGGGAGTATAGCCATCAATGTTGGCATACATCACAAAGAAGGAGTACGAATTCCACAACATCCTGAATAGTCCTCGAGTCAATTCTGATACTTCTTTCTCATTGAAATTGAGATTCTCAGCGGCCATCACTGGCGAAGTTGCCAAATACATCCGCAGCGCATCCGCTCCATATTTCTCCACAACCTCCATCGGATCGGGATAATTTTTGAGCTTCTTGGACATCTTCTTGCCGTCCGCCGCCAGCACCATTCCATTCACCACCACGTTTTTGAAAGCGGGCGAATCTTTGATGCCACTCGCAATTGCGTGCAGGTAATAGAACCAGGCGCGTGTTTGATCAATACCTTCCGCGATAAACTCGGCGGGAAAGCTAGCTTCGAATTTCTCCTTGTTCTCAAACGGATAATGCACCTGGGCATAGGGCATCGAACCAGACTCAAACCAACAATCCAACACGTCTGGGATCCTCGTCATCTCTCCGCCACACTTGCAAGGCAGTTTAACGCTGTCTACTGAATCCTTGTGGAGATCCAAAACTTTTGAATAGTTTACCGCTAGACTACCCATCTTCGGATATTCCCGCTCGGCTATATCATCGATATTCCGCCCAGTACAAATTCCTGAGAGTGTACGTAGCGGATCGCCATGCGAAACCACCACGATATTCTTGCCCTGGTATTGTTGATTAATGTCCTCCAGAAAATTTCTTAGTCTGGAATCAAGGCTCTCCATGGTCTCGACGCCGCATTCGTTCCTGTCAGCGCGCCCACTCTTGGAAAGCGGCCATTTCTCAGACGACTCGCCATTGATGGCGCCCATATCAGTTTCACGGATCCGCTCATCTATCACAATGGTTGCGCCAACCGTATCTGCAATAATCTGAGCCGTTTCTTGCGTACGCCTAATCGGCGAGCTAAAAATGACAGAAACTTTTTCCTCCCGTAATTGCTCAGCTGCCTCTTTAATTTGCTCCCTGCCCATCTCGGTTAGATGATAATCAACTTTTTCAGGATAAGAACTTAGGATTCCCTGCACACTGTTTTCAGCCTCTCCGTGTCTGACTAGAAAAAGCCTATTGGGATTGCCCAGCGGTTCCCGAATTTCTTCGATAGACCCAACTACTTTCATTTCGTCGCATTTCTCACATTTCCAAATCGGCATAACACTCGCCCAATAACGTTGCCGGCTGATTGACCAATCGCGGGCCCCAGTCAGCCAATTGCCAAAGCGTCCTTCCTTAATATAGTCCGGAGTCCAGTGAACTCCTTTGGCGTGTTCCAGCATTTGCTCCTTAATCTTGGTAATGCTTACAAACCAGGACGAAGTGGCATAGTTGAGCAACGGCGTATCACAGCGCCAGCAGTGCGGGTAGCTGTGGCCGTATTGTTCTTTGGCAAACAGTTGCCCATGATGCGCCAAATATTTGATAACCTCCACGTCGGTTTTCTGGTGATCGTCTTTAGGCTTCACATGCAACCCGGCAAAGTCTGTGGCCTCAGGTTTGATAACTCCGTCCATCCCCAAGTGCTGCACGAACGGCAAATTGTGTTTTTTGCCGAGCTGCAAATCGTCATCTCCAAAGGCCGGCGCGATATGCACCACCCCCGTACCATCTCCAGTCGTCACAAAGTCGCCCGCATACACCTGCCATCCATTCTCGCGATTCAACAACTTTTCATCCTTGGCATAATAATCCATGAGTGGCACATATTTTTTGCCAACCAGTTCTTGGCCCTTGAACTCTTTTACAATGTGATAGGTATCTTCAACTACCTCAAAGCGATCTTTAGCCACGATGACATAGTCATCTTCATTTTCCTTTTCGGTGCATTTGGCTTTTACATAATCGATGTCCTCCCCCACCGCCAAGGCCACATTGCCGATTAGCGTCCAGGGCGTGGTAGTCCAGGCCAGAATATAAGTTCCCGGCTCATCCACCAATTCAAACTTAACCGTCGCCGACAAATCTTTAATGTCGCGATAGCCTTCAGCCACTTCTGATTGCGAGAGTGTGGTTTCGCAGCGCGGACAAACATGCATCGAACGGTGCCCTTCGTAGATAAGACCCTTGTCCCAAAGCTGCTTGAACACCCACCAGATTGATTCCATGAAATCCAAATCCATGGTTTTGTAGCTGTTATTCATGTCGGCCCAACGGCCCAGCCGCCGAATGACTTTTTTCCAATCTTCCACATAGCCAAAAACTTTTGAACGGCAGAAGTCGTTGAATTTTTTGACGCCCATCTCTTCAATCTCTTTCTTTTGCACAATGCCCAATTCTTTCTCAGCAATGTTCTCAATGGGCAAACCATGGCAATCCCAACCCCATTTACGCTCCACCTTCTTCCCGCGCATGGTCCAGTAACGCGGCACGATGTCTTTCATGGCGCTGGCCACAATATGCCCATAGTGCGGCGTCCCCGTCGCAAAGGGTGGTCCATCGTAAAAAACATAATCGGGCGCGTCTTTGCGATTTTTGATAGATTTCTGAAACGTTTGGTTTTCATCCCAGAATTTCAAAATCTCATCCTCCATTTGTGGCAAACTTTGTTTGGGATCAACTTTCTTGAACATACGTTTTTGTAAATTAAAAAATCCTTAAAACTAGTTTAAGGACGATCGAAGACCGTGGTACCACCTTAATTTAATCGCCTAGCGCGTAACCCATAACGTGAAACGAAAAACTTTCGTTATACGCTATGCGTTATGCGGTCTACGATCCTTGAAACAGCTATAACGGGCTACCCGGCAGGTTCTACAGTCGCGTATCAGACGACTTTCTTCCTGCAGCTTCGACCTTCCAAAGGAAGTCGAGATAGAGAGATTAGCTCCACCAACGCCTTTACTATTGTGTCCCTATTTTAGCGGGAAAACGACAACAAGTAAAGTCCAAACAAAATTCCCCCGCCTCGGCGGGAGAATTCTGTCCTATCTCTTTGTCTGACACGGACTATTTCACAGCTTCTTTGAGTGATTTTCCAGCTGTAAATTTCGGAACCGACATGGCCGGAATGGTGATTCGCTGCTTGGTCTGGGGATTGATCCCCTCTCGTGCTGCCCGCTGAGACACCCGGAAAGTTCCAAAACCAGTCAGCGTTACTTTGTTTCCTTGGCGGATTTGCTCAGTTACCAAATCAGTAAAGCCTTCTAGCACTGCTTCCAAATCTTTTTTGGATAAGCCAGTCTTGGCCGCCAAAGAATCCACGATTGCATCCTTGTTAACGTTTGCCATAGTGCCACCTCCCTTCATTCGCTAAAGCGAAATAATATTCAGCCCCATCATTGTACAATCATGGCTAGAATAAAGCAAATGTTAATTGAAAAATAAACGCCCCGATTTACAGCGGGGGCATTTATTGATTGTATGGTGTCAGAATATACGGCTATCGAGCGAATTCAACCGAACGAGTTTCGCGAATGACATTCACCTTGATTTCGCCAGGGTATTTCAATTCCTGCTCAATCTTGTCCGCAATACTCCGTGCCAACTTGAGCGATCCCAGATCATCAATCTTTTCTGGGGTCACAAACACTCGAATCTCTCGTCCGGCCTGAATGGCATAGACCTTCTCCACCTCAGGGAAAGATTTGGCTACTGACTCAAGCTCCTCCAGCCGTTTCATATAATTTTCCAGGGTGTCCTTGCGAGCCCCTGGTCGACTAGCTGAAATCGCGTCGGCCGCTGCCACGATGAAAGACTCCGGCGTCTCGAATGGATAGTCTTCATGATGCGATTTCACAGCTGAAATAACTTCCTTCTGGATGTGGAATTTCTCCAAAATCTTGATGCCAATCTCCACGTGGGTTCCTTGAATCTCATGATCCACTGCCTTGCCAATGTCATGCAGCATGCCAGCCTTTTTGGCTACCGCCACATCCGCCCCCAATTCCGCCGCTAGCGCCCCTGACAAATGAGCCACCTCCAAGGAATGAATAAGCACATTTTGACCATAGCTGGTGCGATAGCGTAGTCGTCCCAAGAGATAGACTAACTTCGCATCTAATCCAGCAATGCCCACGTCATAGAGAGCGGCTTCACCCGCCTCTTTGATTTTGTTATCGATCTCTTTCTTGGCCCACTCGATTGAATCCTCAATTTTGGTTGGATGAATGCGACCATCTTCAATCAATTTTTCCAGAGCAATCCGCGCGATCTCGCGACGTACTGGATCAAAACCAGAGATGACTACCGCTTCCGGCGTGTCGTCCACAATAATTTCCACTCCGGTCAGTTTCTCCAAAGTCTTGATGTTTCGACCTTCGCGTCCGATGATTCGTCCTTTGACCTCGTCCGATGGCAGGGCTACCGTGGTCGTCACCACCTCAGCTGCATGTGACCCGGCATATTTCTGAATTACCTGGGTCATCAGATTTTTGGCTTTCTTCTCTAGTTCATCCCTACCGTCCCGCTCCAGTTTGGCAATTCGCTCAGCCAAAACCTGCCGATTTTCTTCCTCAGTCAACTGCAAGAGCACACTCTTGGCCTGTTCTCGCGAAAGACCAGCAATTTTCTCCAGTCGCTGCATCTCAGTTTTTCTCGTCTCCTCTACCTCAGTTCGAATTTGCCGAACCTCTTCGGCCTTTTTCTCCAACGCACTACCACTGCGATCCAACTCGGCCATTTTCTGGTCCAGGGTTTCCTCTCGCTTCTCCAAGCGCTTTTCCAGACGCAGGATTTGGTCCTCACGTTCTTTTTCCTGTTTCTTGGCCTCCTCCAAAATCTGCACCGACTTATTCTTAGCTTCCAAGATCATCTCTTGTTGGCGCTTTTCCGCTTCTTCCACCAGTTTCTCGGCTTTTCCCTCAGCTGTTGATAACTGCCGCTTGGCAATCGATTGCCGCGTCAGATAACCCAAAAGCGAGCCAATTGCCAAAGCAATGACCCCAACCACTAGGGCTAGTATTCCAGTTCCCATATGAATGCTGGTCGCTAAAGGCCAGCTTCCCGATCTTAGCGTCGCAACGCCAGAAGCGAGGCACCTTGTGCCTCTGAAGAATTTGATGGCTCCGTAATAATCAGTGTTTTGGTTGGTTCCATGATACTCTCCTAAGCTTTTGCTAGTTGCGAGCGGCGGGAAGCGTTCCTGCGAACATGAATTTATGCAATTACCGCTCTGGACCATTCTAGCGCACTTCGCCCTCATTGTCAAAACACCGATTTACTCGGTTTTTTAAGGTAATATCGTCGGGGTGCAGGGAATTGAACCCTGTCTACATGTTCCCAAAACATGCGTACTACCGGTATACGACACCCCGTTAGAGTCTTTTATTTATTTTGAATGCCCATTTATCATACATTCCTAAACTCGAACCGTCAACGGAAAACCGCTCCGATAAACACCGGAGCGGTTTTTCAAAGTATCTGGGTCTACCAACTGACAGCTATTTGCCTGGAGTGAATCCAGTTCCCGCTGGTATAAGACGTCCGATAATAACATTTTCCTTGGGACCGCGCAGCTTGTCTTCCTTACCGGTTACAGCCGCGCCGATCAACACGCGAGTTGTTTCTTGGAAGGAGGCTGAGGAGAGAAAAGACTCAGTTGAGAGGGCAACTTTTGTGATACCCATAATCATACTTTCACCCTTAGCCAGCTCGCCGTTAGCCGCTTTGACATCGCGATTTGCTTCTTCAAATTGATCGCGCTCGACAATGTCTCCAGGCAAGAGGTCGGTGTCTCCAGGATTAACTACCTTCACTCGACTTAGCATCTGTCGCACAATCACCTCAATATGCTTGTCATTGATGCCTTCGCCCTGAGCGGCATAGATCTCCTGAATCTCCCGATTGATATAGCGTTGAATAGCCTCCTGACCCATGATCTTGTAAAGTTTTTTCAGATC
>SCTJ01000021.1 GCA_004297805.1 Patescibacteria group bacterium
CAGAGGCTGTTGTATATGGCAATCGAACGAAAAATTGAAAAGTTACCACATGCGGAAGTGGCTATCGAGGTAACTTTGCCGTGGGAAGAATGGAAGAACTTCATTCTGCCGGCGACTGAGGAGCTTTCCAAGGATATGCAGGTCCCGGGTTTTCGCGCAGGCAAAGTCCCGCGACATGTGGTGGAGCAGAAATTCGGTCAGAATGCGGTGTTGGAAAGAGCCGCGGAAAAAGCCATCCAGAAAACTCACGAAAAAATAATTGAGGAGGAAAAGTTAGATGCCATTGGCTCTCCCAAGGCTGAGATATTAAAATTAGCCGAAGGCAACGAGCTATGCTATCGAGTGGTGACGGCCGTAGTTCCGACTGTGAAACTGGGCGAATGGTCAGCGGCGGTAAAAAAAGTGAACGCTGAATTTGCTGCCAAGCCAGTGACAGTTACTGATGAGGAAGCGGACGAAGAAATTAAGAAGGTGGCCAGCAGTCGAGCGAAGTTGGTGACAGTGAATCGCGCGGCGGCTCAGGGCGACAGCGTGTTGGTTGATTTTGTGGTGAAGCGGAACGGCGTGCCGATTGAAAACGGAACTGGTCAGAATCATCCGCTAGTTCTTGGACAAAACGTGTTCATTCCAGGTTTCGAGGAAGCAGTGGTGGGGATGAATGCTGGCGAATCGAAAGATATCGAACTGAGCTTTCCAACCGAATATCATGCCAAAGATTTAGCTGGCAAACCGGCGACTTTCTCGGTTAAGTTAAATTTGGTTCAGGAGCGCTCGGTACCGGAATTAAACGACGAGTTTGCTAAGTCGCTAGGGCAGTTTGATAACTTTGGGACTCTGAGGAATAGCGTGCGCGAGGGGATGACCGAGGAGCGTCAGCATGAACAACGAGAGAAGAGACGCAATGCCATTGTGGACGTGTTGGTTGAAAAATCAGAAATCGATTTACCAGAAGTGTTGGTTCACCAGGAAATTCACCGTATGATTGACGAGTTCAAATTGCAAGTGCAATCAATGGGCATGACATTTGAACAATATCTGACCGGGATCAAGAAGACAGCGGCGGACTTGGAACACGATTGGGAGCCGCAAGCTGAGAAGCGGGTCAAAGCTTCACTCATCCTGGAACACTTGGTGACGGATCAAAGCATTGAAATTCCTCAGGAGGAGCTTGAGGAGGAGATGAACAAAACGCTGCAAAGGTTCAAAAAGGTTAAGCATGTCGAGAAAGACTTGGACATGCAGCGGCTCTATACTTACACGCGCAGTGTTTTAGCCAATCAGAAGCTGCTGGAGCAGCTAGAAAAAATGTAATGCGCCAAACTTGCTAGTGACACAAGTTGAACGCGTCAAAAATATGGCGAGTCAAACTCACAATCAATACCTCATTCCGACTGTTATCGAAAAAACAAGTTATGGGGAACGAGCCTATGATATTTATTCCCGACTGCTCAAGGATCGAATAATTTTTATTGGCAGTCCAATTGAGGATGTCGTCGCCAATGCCGTGATTGCCCAGTTGCTTTTTTTGGAGTCACAAAATGCTACCGAAGATATCAAGCTCTACATCAATTCTCCGGGTGGGGTAGTGACTTCGGCGCTGGCCATCTATGACACTATGCAGTATGTGCGACCAGATGTGCAAACTATTTGTGTTGGGATGGCGGCCAGCGGAGCAGCCTTGCTACTCGCGGCTGGAGCGAAAGGGAAACGCATGATCTTGCCGAATGGAGAGGTGATGATTCATCAGGTCATGGGTGGAGCTCAGGGTCAGGCCACGGACGTGGACATTCATGCGCGACACATTTTGCGAACCAAGGATCGGCTGACCAAAATTTTGGCTAAGCATACCAAACAGGACATCAAAAAAGTTGAGCGCGATACTGAACGCGACTACTTTATGACGGCTGACGAGGCCAAGGCCTACGGCATCGTAGACAAGATTATCAAACAAACAGCTTAGTTGCTCTTGAAAAACGCCCCACTGTCTAAGCGGGGGGGTATGCGTGTAAGAATGTAGGGTGCGGCTAAACATATTTCACAAAGCTAACGATTATTCGTCCACTTTCTTTGGCGCCAAAGAAAGTGGACAGAAAGAAAGCGCCGATCCTGACTCCACTCAGCGGAAAATTATCACTCACTCACTAAAAATTCTCAGCTGCGCTTCGCATCCGCGGATGAATTTTACGTTCGCTCGCTTAATTTTCAAGCGCTTCGGTCGTACGGACGGAGGATTATACCGGAACACTTACGCCTCGCCAAGGCGAGGCAAGATAGGGGCCACACCATCTAGGCGTGGTAGTTTTCATTTTGTGAGTGCCTATTTTAGCGTTGGCAATAGACTTTCACCAGTCATCTCTTCAGATTTGGGTATGCCCATGATATCCAAGATGGTTGGGGCGACGTCACTGAGCAGCCCGCCGATCTCATTTTCTTGAGCGGAAATTTCTTGGGTGTTTTTTTCGGTCGCGTAATGATTTTCTGGGGTCACATACCAGCACGGAACCGGATTGGTTGAGTGCTCGGTCTCCATCTCGCCAGTTCGAGGATCGCGGATTTCTTCAACATTGCCGTGATCGGCGGTAATAATTAGCGCGCCGCCGGCTTTGAGTACAGTGGGAATGAGGATCGCCAGGTTGTTGTCGACGGCCTTCACGGCTTCGACACAAGCTTCTTTGATGCCGGTATGTCCCACCATGTCAGCGTTGGCGTAGTTGATCAAAATGAAATCGTATTTGCCAGACTGAACAGCCTCAATCGCCTTCTCCGTAATTTGCGGAGCGCTCATCTCGGGTGTCTGGTCAAAACTGGAAACAGAAGGTGAGGGTACCAACATGCGATCTTCTCCTTGCCAGGGTTCTTCTTTGCCGCCGTTGAAGAAATAAGTGACGTGAGCATACTTTTCTGTCTCAGCTAGGCGTAGCTGTTTGAGTCCGCGTTTGGCAATAACACCTCCAAGGCCGGTTTCCACTGACTCCTTGGGAAAGGCAATGGAAACTGGTAGATCTTTTTCGTATTCAGTCATGGTGACGAACTCGAGCTTGAGTTGATGCGACCGAGGAAACTTGTCGAAACCTGGCAAAACGAAAGCCTTGGTGATTTCTCGGGCACGATCCTCACGGAAATTAAAGAAGATTACAGCATCCCCATCGTGGATAACACCAATGGGTTGTCCATCCTTGACGGCTAACGCGGGTTCGATATACTCATCAGTTGAGTTGTGGTCTGGTGTGCTGGCCGCATAACACTTTTCCAGGTGAGCCACTGGATCGGTAAACGTTTCTCCTTGGCCTTCAGCTAACGCGCGATAGGACTTCTCAACGCGATCCCAGTTATTATTGCGATCCATGCCCCAGTTTCGTCCGCACAGAGAGGCTAACTCGCCGATCCCATAGAGTTTGAATTTTTCCTGTAGTTTCTTGACTGATTCCACTCCAGAGGTGGGGAGCGAATCCCGCCCGTCAGTGAACGCATGCACAAACAACTTCTCGACCCCGACCTGTTTGGCGAGCTCTAAGAGAGCATAAAGATGATCGTGATAGGAGTGGATCGAGCCTTGGCCCAAGAGCCCCAAGAGGTGGACAGCGCCATGGTGTTCAGTGGCTTTCAGCATAGCCCCCCGCAGCGCTGGATTTTGGAAAAATGATTTGTCCTGGATAGACAGGGAGATGCGTGGCAAATTCTGGTACATGATTTTACCAGCGCCCAAGGTGATGTGGCCTACCTCACTGTTGCCTACCTCGCCCCAAGGCAGCCCAGCCGAGATTCCGGAGGCTTGCAGGGTGGTTAGCGGGTAGAATTTATTAAGTTTTTCAATGGTGGGCAGGGGTGTCTTACGCAGAACATTTTCCTGAATCCGGGTGCTGATTCCCCAACCATCTAAAATGACTAGTACTGCCGGTCGATGCATATGAATAATATCGAACGAGATAACTCTACACCGGTCATTATAGCATTGGTTGGAAGTTCAGGTAAGGGGTCAGCGTGATTACTAATCAACAAAACGGTTGTTGACAGGAGTCCTGTTTTCCGGTAGACTCGAGAAAAGCCCCAACGGCTTTTTAAAAAACCCAAAAAGCTGATTTTCTTCAGTTTTCGTCGGGTTAATCAGACGTATGTTCGAAAAACTCACGACTTTTATCCGGGAGGCACGGGTAGAGTTAAAAAAGGTTAACTGGCCGACTAAACAGCAGACGATCAACTATACCGCGGTGGTAATTGGATTGAGCGTGGCCGTTGGTATTTTTTTGGGAGGACTGGATTATGTGTTTCGCGAGATCGTTTTAAAGAGTCTCTAGAGATAATTTGACAGTATCTTTTAATGTTTTTAGCGCGAAGGCTTGTGGGCGGTATTGGTTCACACTTTGCAAACGACAATGGCTAAACAAACTCAACATCACGGCAGGGCCTGGTATGTGATCCATACCTATTCAGGGTATGAAGATAATGTAGCCCGGAATCTCAAGCAGCGCATTGAATCGATGGATATGCAGGACATGATTTTCAGTGTCATGGTACCGAAGGAGAAAAAAATTAAAATCAAGAATGGCAAACGGACGGTAATTGAGGAACGAATCTATCCGGGATATGTCCTGGTGGAGATGGTGGTGACCGATGCTTCTTGGTATGTAGTGCGAAATACTCCAAATGTAACCGGATTCATTGGTTTAGGAACTACGCCGACTCCAGTTGATCCGCGTGAAATAGAGGCGCTCAAGAAGCGGATGGGTATGAATGAGCCCAAATACAAGATTGACGTTCAACCGGGAGACTCAGTCAAGATTACCGACGGACCCTTCAAGGATTTTGATGGCAAGATCCAAGAGGTGGATGAGGGCAAAGGGAAGGTTAAAGTGTTGGTGTCTATTTTTGGCAGAGAAACGCCAGTGGAACTCGACTTTTTGCAGATTAAGAAGCTCTAAGGATTGAGTGTCCTCCCGCACCGATTTCGAAACTGACTAGTCCAATCAGTCAGTGTGCTTCTCGGAATCGCCTACGGCTTTGGTCGCAATTAGGTTAAATTTTACTAGAAAATCGGTGCGGGATGCTCATATTCGTAGCTTCTCGCTCCGCTCAAAGACGAATATGGCAAAGAAAATCAAGACAGTAGTCAAGCTGCAAGTGCCGGCTGGCAAGGCTAATCCAGCGCCACCAGTTGGTCCAGCTTTGGGTCAGCATGGTCTGAACATTCAAGATTTTTGCAGTAAATTCAATGAAGCGTCTAGGGATAAGATGGGCGATATTATTCCGGTAGAAATTACCGTGTTTGAGGATCGAACCTTCAGTTTCATCATGAAGGTCTCCCCAATGGCGCAGTTGATTATGAAGGCAGCCAAGATTGAGAAGGGCGCCGCTAATCCGCTCAAAGACAAGGCTGGCAAAATTACCAAAGCGCAGGTCAAAGAAATCGCCCAGCAGAAAATGCCAGATCTTAATGCAAATGATATAGAAGGTGCGATGAAGATTGTGGAGGGGACTGCCAGATCCATGGGGGTAAAAGTGGAGTAGTATCTCAGTGAGTAAATAATTTTTTTAATTTGTGGGAGTTCCTGTGTCATATTGGAACGCTTGCACCACGAACTATATGCATAGAGGAAAAAAGTATAAGAATGTGGCGGAGAAGATTGAGCGAACCAAACTCTATCCTTTGGCCGAGGCTATTCAACTAGTGAAGGGAACATCGATTGCCAAGTTTGATGAGGCAGTCGAAGTGCACGTCAACCTAGGAATCGACCCGAAAAAAAGTGACGAGGCGGTGCGAGGCACTGTCGTTTTACCTCATGGAACAGGCAAAACCAAGCGAGTAGCGGTTATCACGAGCACTAAAGCCAAGGAAGCCCAGGAGGCGGGAGCAGATGTGGTAGGCGGGGAGGAAATGATTGAACGATTGAAAGCTGGCAAAGTCGATGATTTTGATGTGTTGGTAGCTACTCCAGAAATGATGCCCAAGCTAGCTCCAGCGGCCAAAATTCTTGGTCCGCGCGGATTGATGCCAAGTCCAAAGACCGAGACGGTGACCGTAAAGATCAAAGAAGCGATTGAGAATATCAAAAAAGGTAAGGTGAATTTCAAGAATGATCCACAGGGAGTGGTTCACCAGGTTTTCGGCAAGATTTCATTCGACGAGCAGAAATTAAGTGAAAACCTGAGCGCGTTGCTAGATGCGCTGCAGAAGGCCAAGCAGTCAGGAGTAAAGGGCAAATTCATCAAATCAATCGCAATCTGCACAACGATGGGTCCGAGCGTGCGGGTAGCGCAATAGGGACAGACAACCTAAGGTTTTGGCGCCGCTTGAGTTCTTCTCGAGCGGCGTTTTGGTTGTCCAAATTGTCAGAATATGAGAGAATAGCAATGGCTGGGGGCGAATCAAATAATAACCCAGACGTTTTTATTGATATCATCTTGTGGACCAGGCAATACGAAGAAAAATTATTATTTCGGCCGATGATTTTGGTATCAGTAAACTCTCGAACGAGAATATCTTGGCATTGGTTCGGACTGGAAAGGTTGATCGTGTGGCAGTGATGATTGATGGCGATGGCAGTCTCGGGCCCCGAGAAGTTCATGCTCTGGCCAATTCAGGAGTGAAGTTAGATATTCATCTTAATTCGATGAAAAAGATAGTGGTTGATCGCAAGCTTAGGGAGCCGGTCGCTCCTCGGTTGTTCTCATTTTTTTGGAGGCTAATGAATGGGCAGGTGCGTCCGACGGTTATGGAACGCAAATGGCGGGCCGAAATCGAGCGATTTCAGGCCTTGTTTGGACGAATGCCGGATGGCGTTAGCGCTCATGAATATGTCTATTTTTTTCCAGCCTATTTTCAGGTGGTCATTAAATTAGCCAAAAATTTCAGTATTCCCTATGTGCGTTTTGGAAAGCAGGGCATGGTTCGCAGTAGCAGCGACGTATACCGCATTCTCAAATGGTTGCGGTTGAAAAATCTTAAGGCTTTTCAATCGTCAGGGATGGACTCATCGGATTATTGGGTTAGTCTGGACTGGATTAACAATGTCGACGAGTTTTTGCTCAAATTACCGGAAGGCAAGACTGAACTAGTGGTGCATCCGGAACGGGTCGAGGAGTTGGAGATAGTGAAGCTTTATTTCTGAGGGCTAAACGCGTCGCTTAATATTTTTAGGGGATATCTTGAGGTATAGCCTATGACTATTTTTGACTCAATAATCCTAGGGATCGTTGAAGGAATAACGGAGTTTTTACCAATTTCTTCGACCGGGCATCTTATCCTTTCGGCCGATTTATTGAGACTGGGTCAGTCCGGATTTTTGAAAAGTTTTGAAATCTCTATTCAATTAGGTGCCATCCTTTCGGTGGCCGTACTATATTGGCGTAGGTTTTTGCTTGACTGGGAATCACTGAAGCGGGTAGGAATAGCTTTTGTACCGACAGGAGTTGTGGGTTTTTTTCTATACAAGACCGTGAAGGTGTATTTGGGTAGTAATGAAATTGTTTTGTGGTCGATGCTCCTGGGTGGGATATTACTGATTGCTTTTGAATTATTCCATCGCGAATCGCCGAGGGCAGCGCAGGATATTGACCAGATTTCCTATAAACAGGCAGTAGCTATTGGGTTTTTTCAATGTATTGCTATGATCCCTGGAGTTTCCCGATCGGCGGCCACTATTTTGGGCGGGCTTTTGGTAGGTATTAGTCGTAAAGTCATTGTGGAGTTTTCATTTCTGTTAGCAGTAGTAACCATGGCAGCCGCTACGGGCTATGACCTGCTGAAAAGCGCTGACGCTTTTTCGACTGATCAATTTGGAGTGCTGGCCGCTGGCTTCGTGACGTCTTTCCTGGTGGCCATGGTTAGTATTAAGTGGTTACTCAAGTATATTAAGTTGCATTCCTTTATCCCATTTGGGATATACAGAGTTTTGGCGGCGGTTGTTTTCTGGTTCTTCCTAATTCGCTAGGTCTGAAAGCACTTTGACTATGCGCATTCTGATGCAGAAGATGAAAGAGTATGATCGCCATCTGCGCAAATTAAAGATGTGCTAATTCTTCAATCAGACGGTGTTGTGAGACCAGGAACGTCGGATACTCTCGGGAAAAAAATTGTCGCGCTGACGTTTTGACAGTCGGGGTCAGCACATATAGAATGATAAATACTTATATAAATCCCTATGAAGAACTTAAAAAAACAGGATCCCAAAATTTATCAGGCAATTCAGGGTGAAATTAAGCGCCAGCAAGACGGTTTGGAGCTTATTCCTTCGGAGTGCATGGCATCAGGGGCGGTGCTGGAGGCTCTCGGGTCGGTTTTGACTAACAAATACTCAGAGGGCTATCCATATCGGAGGTATTATGGAGGGCAACGCTTTGTTGATGAGATAGAAAGTCTGGCTATCGAAAGAGCCAAAAAGATCTTCAAGGTGCCACATGTAAACGTGCAGCCGTATTCTGGCAGTCCGGCCAATTTCGCCGTCTATGTGGCAGTCTGCCAACCGGGAGACACGGTATTGGGGTTAAACCTTCCCGATGGAGGGCATCTGACTCACGGTTGGAAGGCTAGCGCTACCAGCATGTTTTATAAGACTATCCCCTACCATGTTAAAAATGACGGGTATATAGACCTCAAAGAAGTGGAAGCGCTGACCATTAAACATAAGCCCAAGCTTATCTGGGTAGGCGCTACGGCTTACGTAAGAGAGTTCCCTTTTGAGGCCTTCGGGAAAATAGCAGACAAGGTGGGCGCCTATCTGGTCGCCGATATTGCTCACATCGCTGGCTTGGTAGCTGGGGGTGCACACAAGAGCCCAGTAAAACATGTTCATTTAATAACGACCACTACTCATAAGACACTAGGAGGACCGCGGGGAGGAATGATAATGGTGACAAATAAAGGACTAAAGAAAGACTCAGAGCTGGCTGCCAAAATTGATAAGGCAATATTCCCTGGTCTACAGGGCGGCCCTCATGATCATCAGACCGCTGCGATTGCGGTAACTTTAGGAGAGGTGATGAGGCCAGGCTTCAAAAAACATGCCCAACAAATTGTGAAAAATGCGAAAGCTTTAGCTCAAGAGCTAATGAGTAGCGGGTTAAAATTGGTTAGTGGTGGAACTGACAATCACATGATGCTGATTGATTGTGGCAAGGGACGCGGGATATTCATGCAGGAAGCTTTGGAAGAAGCTGGGATTACGCTCAACAAAAACACCATTCCACTCGATCCGTCCTCGCCGTTCTATCCGAGTGGCGTGAGATTGGGAACTCCTTTCATTACGACCAGGGGCATGAAGGAAAAGGAGATGAAAAAAGTGGGACAGTGGATTGTCAGAGTCAGCCAAGAAATAGAAAAGTTCTATTTTCCAGAAAATAAAGACGAAATAAAGTCTACCCTAATCAAGTTTAGAAAAGAAATAGCTAAGAATAAAAAACTACAAATAATTCGTAGAGAGGTTGTGGCTCTCTGCAGGCAGTTTCCTATTTATAAAGGTCTGAAATAACTATGAAGACTGAAAAAAGACAAGGTTATATTTCTTGGGATGAGGCCTTCATGCAAATTGCACGGTTGATTGCACAACGCTCCAAAGATCCGAGCACCCAAGCGGGAGCCTGTATCGTGAATGACAAAAAAATTGTGATTGGCTTGGGCTATAATGGTTTTCCGCGAGGTTGTTCGGATGAGGCTTTGCCCTGGGACCGAGATGGAGAAAATATGTGTGACACTAAATATGCTTATGTGGTCCACGCTGAAGAAAATGCAGTATTAAACACTGCTTCATCGACTGACGGTGCAACCCTATATTGTACCCTATATCCTTGTAACAACTGTGCCAAAGTTATTTTGCAGAAGGGCATCAAAGAGATTGTTTATGAGAGTGATAAATACCATGACAAACCAGAATGGGTAGCGTCGCGACGGATGCTGGAACTGGCAGGCATAACTTGTCGACAGTACGTTCCAGAAAATGAATTAATTCTTCAGAAAAAATAGCATGGCTAAATTGGTGTTAGGCTTTACAGGCGAGATTGCGAGTGGCAAGGGTACCGCTTCAAAATACGTGGTGGAAAAATACCAAGCGGTGTCCTATCGTTTTTCCACAATGCTGCGCGATTTGTTGAAACGGATGTATCTCGAAGACAGCCGGGAGAACATGCAAAAAATATCAACAGTGCTGCGTCAGAACTTCGGAGAAGATATTATGGCTAAGGTGATGTTTAATGATGCCAAGGAATCTCAGCAGAATGTCGTGGTGATTGATGGCATCCGACGCTTGGCGGATATTACCTATCTCAAGGAATTGCCGGAATTCAAATTGGTGTATATCGAAGCCACTATGGAAAAGCGTTTTGAGCGAATTGTGAAGCGTGGAGAGAATCCCGATGATCAGGCCAAGACTTTGGAACAGTTCCAAAGAGATCACCAAGCGGAAACCGAGTTGCAAATCAAAGATCTCAAGCAATACGCCAGTGCGGTGATTGATAATAACGGATCCCAGGACGAACTACACTCCCAGATTGATAAGCTGATTGCGGAAGGCCTACAATAGTTATTAACAAGGCGATAAATTAGTTTTAGTAGACATGTCTTATGGCAAAAATAATTTTGGGAATCGCAGGTGAGATTGCGAGTGGCAAGGGGGCAGTGTGTCAGCACATTGTTGATATCCACCAGGGAAGTATCCACAAGTTTTCAGCGCCCCTCCGAGAGCTGTTGCGGAGACTTTATCTAGAAGAGACTCGCAAAAATATGGGCGATCTCTCAGGCATGTTGCGCAAAAAATATGGCCAGGACATTTTGGCCAAAGTGATGTTCAATGATATCCAGCATGATGAACATGAGGTGATTGCGATCGATGGTTTGCGCATGGTGTCGGATGTGAAGTATTTGAAAGAATTGCCGGAATTCAAGCTGGTATTCATCGATGTTGATATTCGGACACGCTATGAACGCCTGGTCAAGCGGCGCGAGAATGCTGATGATGAGAATAAAACCTATGATGAGTTCGCGCAGGATCACCAAATGGAGACGGAATTGCAAATTCAAGATCTCAAGAATTATGCAGATAGTGTAGTTAGCAATGACGGTGATTTTCAGCATCTTTATGCTCAGATTGACCAGATAATCGAGGGCAAGAAATAGTTTCAGACTTTAGGAAAATGGCCGAGAAATCGGCCCTTTCTGCGTGTTTACGGAACATTAGGCAAATGGTATACTGGCTAAAGAATAATAACTTCTTTTTTAAGCCTATGGCCAAAATATTTGTCTATGATGAGTTCGGTCCGCAAGATACGGCCATGATGCAGGCGCTTTATTCGCGTAGTCCTGAGAGCGTGGAGCAACACGTGGAGAAAGTGAAGCAGACTGGTTCGGGAAAGTTTATGGAGCGCTTCTATGTGGGCTATGGCCACGCCAGCATCGCGGATTGCGGTAGCACGACAGTTTTTATTGAACAACTGAGCATCTTGGCTGATAAGGCCATTCAGGATTGGCCGCTCTATTCTGGACAAGAAACCAGCACGCGCTATGTGGACATGGCCAAGCAGCCGATTATTGATCCAGTTGGCTCGAAGGAATCCAAATCAATTTTGGACGGCTGGATGAAGTTTTATGTTGAGAGGCAAGAACAGCTTAAAGATTTCCTCAAAGACAAATATCCACGCAAGGATGGCGAAGAAGAAGAGATGTATGAAAAGGCCATCAAAGCGCGAGCCTTTGATATCATGCGGGGATTCCTGCCAGCCGGTATCACGACGCAACTTAGCTGGCATACTAATTTACGGCAAGCTGGAGATAAGCTGGCGATTTTGCGTCACAATCCTTTGCCGGAGATACGAGAGATCGCCGAGGGTATCCTGGCAAAGCTGAAGGAAAAATACGCGCAGAGCTTCAGTCATCAGTTGGTTGATGAACAGGAACAATACCGAGAGAACTGGAATCGGAAGTATAATTTCTATAACCCCGCTGAATCAATTGAATTCAGGTGCAGCACCAACATTGCCCGTGAAGAGTTGGAACAATACCAGGATGTTATTGACGCTCGCCCTCCAAAAACTGGAATGCCTCACTTTTTGGCAGAACTAGGCAGTGTCACCTTTGATTTTCTGCTGGATTTCGGGTCATTCCGGGACATTCAGCGTCATCGCAACGGAGTTTGTCGCATGCCGCTGCTCACTATGGAACGTGGATTCAATGCCTGGTATTTGGAGCAATTGCCGGAAAACCTGCGTGCTGAAGCAGATAGTCTATTGGTCAGTCAGAGAGCTTTGATTGAGAGGCTGGAGGGGGCGCCGGATATCAAACAATATTACATCCCCCTAGGATTCAATGTGCAATGCCGAGTAACCTATGGATTGCCAGCGACTGCCTATGTGGTTGAGCTGCGTAGTGGTAAGCCAGTCCATCCAACGTTACGCAAGGTTGCTCACAAAATGCGCGAAGCATTATTGGAGAAGTTTCCGAAGTTAGTGCTACATTGCGACTTGGACATGGATGATTGGGATGTGCGGCGCGGACTGCAAGATATTAAAGAAAGAGTATAACTTATGGAAAAAGGCAAATTTATCGCGGTCTATGGGATTAATGGTATTGGCAAGACGACTCAGGTCGAAAAGCTGGTAGAATATTTGAAGTCAAAAGGCAAACAAGCTGCCCGACTCAAATATCCGGTTTATGAATTAGAGCCGGAGGGCCCGTTCATCCACAAGTATCTCCGTGACCCGGAATTCAGAGCAGCCAACGAGTTAACAACCGATGAGCTCCAGCTCAAATATGTTGAGAATCGCAAGCGGTACCAACCAGAATTATGGGAGCGACTTGGCAGCGGAGAATGGATTGTGGCCGAAGACTATCTGGGGACGGGTATCGCCTGGGGGTTGACCTGGGGAGGCGACCTGGAATATCTAGAGTCAATCAATCAAAATTTGTATCAGCCTGATTTGTCGATTCTGATGCACGGCCAACGCTTTCTGACAGCGGTGGAAAAAGATCATCGTAACGAGATGGCCTCCGATCGGATTCAAGTTTGCAAAAACTTTCATTTGTTGCTGGCACACAAATATGGTTGGGACATGGTTAATGCCAATCAGCCGGCTGAACGAGTCGCTAAGGATATTAAAGAGATAGTTGAAAAAAGCCTATGAACTTCCTAGAATATCAAGAAAAATCCAGAAAAACCGCTAAATATCCACAGGCAGGAAATAATTTTGTGTATCCAGTCTTGGGGCTTACGGGTGAGGCAGGAGAAGTGGCGGAAAAGGTAAAAAAAATTATCCGAGACAAGGGCGGAGTGGTGGACGACGAAGCGCGAGAAGCCGTCAAAAAAGAGTTGGGAGACGTGCTGTGGTATGTGGCCCAACTTTCAACTGAGTTTGGACTTTCTCTGGAGGATGTGGCGGCAGGGAATATCGAGAAATTGTATAGCCGCCTGGAGCGCGGAACGATTAATGGTAACGGAGATAATCGTTAGAGTTATTGAGCGGCATTGGTAATTGACGGCGCGGAAAATGCTATACTAATGTATATACACGTGTATATACATGTGTATATACTAAATATTGGTCAATTTTCCCGGTGGCACTTCTAGCAGCGTCATCTTGGCAAGTACGGCTCTGTATAATACACTGATTGGGTAAAGAATATTTACTCGCGCTAAAATATGGCAAGCTATATCCCAGTTATTGGCATGGAGGTTCATGTGGAGCTCAAAACTCACTCCAAAATGTTTTGCCGTTGCAAAAACGGCATGGGACAAGAGAGTGAGTCTAATTTGCATATTTGTCCAGTTTGCTCTGGGCAGCCAGGGACCTTGCCAGTGCCCAACCGCCAGGCAGTTGAGTTTGTGCAACTAGCTGGCTTGGCTCTTAACTGCAGTTTGAGAGCGCATTCTAAGTTTGACCGCAAAAACTATTTCTATCCAGATTTGCCTAAGGGTTATCAGATTTCTCAATATGATCAACCCCTGTGCGAGCATGGCTTTTTGGAAATAGTGACAGGCGACACGGGACAAGCCATCCAGGCGAAGAAAATAGGAATTACTCGGATTCATCTCGAAGAAGATACAGGCAAACTGGTTCATCCTAAGGGCGTGAATTATTCCCTGGTGGACCTGAACCGTGCGGGAGTACCGCTGATGGAATTGGTGACGGAGCCAGATATGGAGAATGGAACGGAGGCGCGCGTCTTTTGCCAAAAATTGCAGCAAATCTTTCGTTATCTGGGAATTTCCGATGCTGACATGGAAAAAGGCAACATGCGTTGCGAGGTCAACATCTCGCTGCACCAGGAAGACGAGGAAAAATTGAGTGGCACTAAGGTTGAGGTGAAGAATATCAACTCCTTTCGCTTTGTGGAAAAAGCGATTGACTATGAAATCAAGCGTCAAACGGAAATGTTGGAAAGAGGAGAAAAAGTAGTTCAGGAGACGCGTGGATTTGATAGCAATCGAAATATCACCGTTTCACAACGGGCCAAAGAATCGGCCCATGACTATCGATACTTTCCCGAACCGGATATCCCACCTATGGAGTTTGCGGACGCCTATATCAGTGGACTGAGGCAAAGTCTACCGGAGCTGCCAGATCAAAAAGCCGGGAGATTTGTGAAAGAATACCAATTGCCAATGGGCGACGTGGAAGTATTGACGGCGGAAAAAGAGGTAGCTGAATTTTTTGAAGAGGTCGTTAGCGAACTGGAAAGCAAGGTGGTGGCCGATGAAGCCAAGCTGGATAGAGGCAAGGTGATCAAGCTGGCGGCGAACTACGTGATTACCGAGTTGAGGAAACACATGGCCCAGCAGGGGCACACAGTTCGCGATTTGAAGATTACCCCGGAAAATTACGCCGAGTTTATTGCGATCGTGGCTTCGGGAAAAGTAAATTCTAGCGCGGCGCAGACGGTGCTTAGGGAAATGTATCGGAGTGGGGGAGATCCATCACAGATAATTTCCGAGCAGAATCTGGCTCAGATGGATAGCGCTGGTGAGTTGGAAAAAGTAGTTAATGAAGTTCTGTCCAAAAATCAGAAATCAGTTGAAGACTATCGGAGCGGCAGGGAGAATGCGGTGCAGTTTCTGTTGGGTCAGGTTATGGCGGCCACCAAGGGCAAAGCCAATCCGCGGACTGCGATGGAGTTGCTGAGAAAAAATCTAAGCGCTTAGTGGCGATCTAATCAACTTATTTTTGGATCATTAACTATATGAATAGAATGGATATGCCAAAGTTTGGAGTCATGCCGGGGGAAGATCCGCAGAAAATAGAGCGGGCCAACGCGCTTCTTGAAGAACAACAGGCCGAAGCGGCGCGGCAGCAACTGCAAAGCCAGATTGATCGGCAACTTGGTCAGCCTGAGGCGGCCATGGAAGTGACTCCCAAATTGCTCATGGAACAGCTCAGCCAGACTTTAGACCGAGTGGAGGCTGCGTTTACGATTATAGAAAAGGCTGGACCCGGCGATGCTGAAAGAAATGAGCTGTTGGCCAGGGCTAAGGGCAAATTGCCTCATGACCTTGAATATTATACTAGTGCTGGTAGCCGTCTGAAAATTGCTGATCC
Source organism: Patescibacteria group bacterium (assembly GCA_004297805.1). Classification (GTDB taxonomy): domain Bacteria; phylum Patescibacteriota; class Minisyncoccia; order Moranbacterales; family SCTJ01; genus SCTJ01. Next base: position 15,514 of record SCTJ01000021.1, read on the forward strand.
GGATTTCTCGCGTAATCTCAACAAACTGCGCGCTTTTGTGGATTATATCCGAGATGCCAAATAGGCGGGATTGAAATCCACAGCGTCTCTCATTCTTGCAGCGCTTCAGTCACCTTTTTGTGAATGCCCGAGTAACTTGTTAGCCACTTGATTCGACGGTCTTTTCGGAACCAAGTCATTTGTCGCTTGGCATAATGGATAATATCCAGGCGGAGCTTCTCTTTCATTTCAACCAAAGTTATTTTTCTTTGTAGGTATCGGGCGATCCAATAGTATTCGAGGCCAAACTGTTCCAAGCGTTTCCAGCTTGTTCCCTTCTTGAAGTGAAGGTTGCGCACTTCGCGGAGCATGCCTTGTTTGAAACGCTGTTCTAGGCGTTTGGCAATTCTGACATCCAGTTTTTTCTTGGGTAAGGCAATTCCAATCTGCAAGAAATTACAGTTAGAAGTATTTGTCTGCGTTGCTCTGAGTGGCGGTACGCTGCCCAAGGAATGGCAGATTTCGAGAGCGCGAACGAGGCGTACTTTATTTTGTGGATCAATAGTGTTAGCTCTTTTGGGATCGAGCTTTTGTAATTTCTGAAATAATTTTTTAGTGCTCTCTTTCTCCAACTCCTTTCTCAGCTTCCAGTCGGGCTTAACCTCCGGGAATTGGATATTATCGACGATAGCTTTAATCCAAAAACCAGTTCCACCACAGATAATGGGTAACTTATCTCTTTTCAGAATATCCTCAATGACAAGATTGGCCGCCTTTTTGAATTTGGCTACACTGTATTCAGTTTTGGGACTCACAATGTCCAGCATCCAATGACGCGCTAAGCGTTGCTCTGCTCGAGTGACTTTGCCCGTGCCAATATTCATGCCGCGATAAATCTGGCGGCTATCAGCGGAGATTATTTCGCCATTAAATTTCCGGGCTAGCTTGATGGCCAGACTGGATTTACCAGAGGCGGTTGGACCGAGAATTACAATAACTTTCCTTCGAGATTCCATGGATTTGCTTTAATAATTTCGACTCGCACTATTTTCCCAACCAAGTTTTTCTTGGTTACAGTCAGCTTTACGTTTTTCATGGTCCTGGTTTTTCCGAAATAAAAACCGTCTTTTTCAGATTCGATAAAGACCTCAAGTTTATTGCCCAAAT
>SCTJ01000176.1 GCA_004297805.1 Patescibacteria group bacterium
ATCGGGTCGCCTTGGTCGACCTCGTGTACGCGTTCGAGCCGTGCGACTGCCCGACGGTGAGCTACACCCACCTCGTCGAGCGGTTGTGGCACCGGACGTGCATCAAGGCGGCGTCATGACCGCCCCCACCATCACCGCGCCCCGCTGCACCTGCGGCGAGAACCTACGCCGCTTCCACCGCGTCTGGCTCAACGAGGCCGGCGAGCAGTTCCACTGGAACGGCGCCACGCAGCGGATGGAGCCACACACCCCGGCCAAGGCCGCCAGCAAGCGGAGGGCGACGTGAGCGCGCCCACCCTGGCAGCCCCGCGCTGCTCCCGCTGTCACAACGTCATCGACCTACGCGACGGCGCCTGGACTGACCGGGCCGGGCAGCGCTGGTGCAACGACGGACTCACCGAACACCAGCCGCCGGCCGTCCGGACGGTCGCGCAGGGATGGATCGCTGTCTACGGAGGTGCGGCGTGAGTCTGCCCAGGCCCTACGAACCGCAGCGGGTGAGCGACCTTCAGGTGGCGTTCCCCGCGAGCGTGGCCGACCTGATGCCGGCCTATGACGACATCCCGGAGGACTTCCGGCGCAACCGAGGCGAAGCCCGGCCGTGGATCAGGTTCCAGCAGGACTGGTTCTTCCGTGGCCTGCCGGGCGCTGTCTTCACCCCGAAGGACGGCATCGACAAGGCGACGGCCATGCGCCACCTCGCCGTTATCCAGGGCTCGTTCGAGCCGAAGCATGAGCACAAGGAAGCGGCAGTCGCGTACCTCGCGTCGCTGTGGCTGGCGAATCCGCCAGTCAGTCCTGCCGACGTGGCCGCCGCCGCGCTCCAGCCCGACTCGCTCGCCGACCCGGACGCCGACAGGCAAGCCGAGCTTGCCGAGGGACGCACGGCGCGACAACCACGAGGAAGCGAGCCAAAGATGACCGCCGTCTACCCCATCGACCTGTCCGCCATCCGGCTCGGCAAGGGCAGCCACGAGGACGGCCCGCCACCCGGTGACCCGAACTGCGAACTTTGTCTATTTGAGTGGTTCAATGTGCTCGTCACGCCGCCCAACGGCGGACCGCACATAACCGACGACTGCCCGCCGGACGTGTCGAAGGTGCTGCACATCTTCGGCATGAGACTCAACGACGCACTGCCCAACGACCGCCGCCAGGAGCTGGTTCGCTTCCTGCCCGGTCCGGATCAGCCCTCACCGCTGGCCGGCACCCGCGACGACGGCCTGGACGAGACGCGCTCATACATGGCGCTGGACTGGCTGATCCGGACGTACACCCCGGCATGGCTCGACTTGGCCGGACTGACGGCCGAGGCGACCGCGTTGCGGGATCTGCGGCGAATCGTGGATCTGGTGGCCGCGCAGGCGGCCGGGCCGGTCGTGCGCGATGCGCAGAGCAAGGCAGCCGCCGCTGGGGACGCCGCTTGGGCCGCCGCTGGGGCCGCCGCTCGGGCCGCCGCTCGGGACGCCGCT
>SCTJ01000022.1 GCA_004297805.1 Patescibacteria group bacterium
AAGAGGATTTTGCGCGCGGATTTGATTGGACTAGGACGGAACCTCAAATGAATCGCAGTGGACAATTCATGACTTTTTTCATCAAGAATCAAATGATTGGCTTGGCACCAGCCGATATTCAAGATGCCGAGCGCAATCCACAAGGAAAATTCAAGCTGCATGAAGATGCCGCTTTGGCCCTGAATCGGCCGTTGCATGAAGTATATGGTACATTCCTCGAGCGCATCGTGGCCAAATACCAAAATGATCCGTGGCAAATGCAACGTTACTTGGCATTCCTCCGCCAGCCGATCTCGGTGCCGCGCTATGAAGAGAAAAATGGAGAAATTGTGCGAACGGACGAAGTGTTTTGCACGATTGTCGAGCAAAACCAGGCGAACGCCACGGAAGGGACGATTGATATCGGACGCGCCAAGTTGAATTTTCTCATGAATTTAGAGGTGGTGTGTCGGCAGCTGGGCATTGCTCGGCCACGGGCGGCTACCTTCCTAGACATCTTCAACAAGTTCAAAGAGATTGACTGGAAAGCACAGCGCTCTTGGTCTATCCCGCTGAAGCACACTATGGTGGAGCGGATGCGGATGATCCGCAAGACCCTCGAGCCTATTTTTTCCATGCTCTGTGTGTTGGATGATAGTTTCGATGTGGAAATGCCTCCGGAACAGTCGGGGGAAGAAGGGCCTGGGGAGAATGGTGGTGAGGGCGGGCCGGAAGGTGAACCCAAATGGAAACCGGGCGACAAAGTGCGGGATGCGCGGAATGGCCGCAAAGGCGTGATCACCGCGGTGACTCTCGGACCTGACGGCAAGCCCACCTCAGTGACGGTTGATTATGTTGAAGATGAAGCCCAAGTGCAACAAATGGCGGGTGCTAGCGGCGCCCTGATCCCACGCGAAACAGTGGAAATTCCCGATCCGGATGAAAACCTGATTTTGATTGTGCGACCTGGGCAGGGGGGTTCAACTACGAGTTCCAAAAGTGATCCACGGAAAAAAGAATTCGATGGCGAGGAACCAAAAGACAAAGATAAAAATGGCGAGCCGAAGGAAGGCGAGGGAGATGACAAGCCGGACGACAAACCCAGTGATGACAAAAAAAATAAAAAACCATCCAGGGGTAAGGGCAAGGCAGACAAGCCAAAACCAGCCAAAGATCAAGATCTCGGCAAAGTGATGAGTGGCTATGAAAAATGGTTGCGAGAAGCTCTGAATCAAGATGGGCGGAACGAAAATCTGGGAAAATTAGAAGCCGCTAAGCAGTCTCCGGAACATCGCGAACGAGCGGTCGAGCGCGAGCGCATGGAGGAGGCCATTCGACGACTGCGAGAATTGCGGCGGCAAGCCAAGGAGCCCGTGCCGGAAGAAAATGATCTGCGAGATCGAGCGGTGGTCGAACAATATTTTCAACTAGAAGCCAAGCTGCGTCCCTTCTTTGAAAAAATGGCTGAACATTGGACGGAAGTGGTCCAAAATATTGCCAGCAAAATTGAAGTCAAGCGCGAAAAATATTTTCGCAGCGGCAAGGTGGATGTCGAGCGCATCCAGCGCTACTTGCCGGAAATTGAATTCGGAGCCGACATTGACGATCGCATGATCTATGAACAATTTGTGGAAAAAATTATTTCCGAATTGCGTCCGAAGTTGCTGCGGGTGATTCTGTTGGTGGACAACTCAGGCAGTATGGCGGGCGAGAAAGCCAACGCGGTGCGAGCCACGGTGATGTTGCTTAACGCTTCGCTCCGGTCGCTGCGAGTGCTGTTTCGCAACAAAATGCGAGCCGTACTAGGCGAGGATGCGCAGCGGGTGGATTTGGCCTGTGACGTGGAAGTGCGGCTTTTTGGGGCGCAACACGAACGGATCCAAAAGTTTGCTATCAAGGATTTGAAATTCGTGCGCGACGACAATTCGCCATTTCCGGCGCTGGATCCGGATCAAGAAATGCTAGCCACCTTGCGGGTGTTTCAAAAGTTTGCGGCCGACGGTAGTCACACGGACGATTCAGATGCGTGGGATGAAATCTTGCTGGATCATCGCAACGATAAAGTGGTCCAGGAGCTGTTGGCTGGACAGAACATGACTGAGGTGCTCTTCCAGATTTCTGATGGTAACATGAATCCAGCCGCCACCGTTCAACCGCACATTGAGGAACTGCGCGAGATGGGCGTGAGTATTGCGGGGTTAGCCATCGGCGGCGGTGATGCGGAGAGGAACTTGTTGGAGCGACTCGGCCAGGGAAATGTGGCCTTGTCGGATCGGCCCGAACAGTTGGTGGAAAGATTCGGGGAACTACTCAAGCGCATTGTTGGAGAACGCGTGGCCAAGGTGATGGAAGATATTTTGCAAACTGAACAGTAGAACCGCGTTAGTTTATGGGAGAATTAAACTGCCAATCAATCGGAGAACGTTTCAAGGAGCTAGCTGCCTTGAAACGTCAATTTGACGTGACGCTAAAAGCGGGGCAGCTGGATGAAGCCAAAAAGTTAGAACAGGCGCTCATCCGATCGATTGATGAGGCCTCTGAGATGCTGGACCTCAAGATGTTGATACGTGAGCGGATCGCCAGGCAGCGCGGCTATTCTTTTGTCTCACAATTTTCCGAGAAGGGTCATGCCACGGCAGTCACTTTTGGGAGGGATTTATCATCGTTCTGTGTGGTTATCGATAGCCAGGGAAAGCCGGTTTCTCAAGAATACAAGCGAGTTTGGGATGCGCATGACGGCGTCAGGCGGGCGAGTAGGCTATCGGGCGAGGCATATTGCTATCTAGATGAGGCGGGTAAAGAGAATATTGAAGGGGGATTTTCTGAGGCAGGTGATTTTTCTGAAGGACTGGCCTTCGTGAAAAAGAAAGGTGAATCAAGAGGGTATTTTATCGATACTGCTGGAAATCCGGCTATAATCGGCTCTGATGGTCGACCAAAGATGTTTTCTCGTGGCAATAGCTTTTCGGAAGGTCTAGCGGCTGTGTCTGATGAAAATTTAGGCAACTATTATATCGATCATACCGGTCAAGGAGTATCTGGACTATTTCATCTTATGTCCACTGGGGATTTTTCTGAAGGACTGGCAGTAATCAGGGCCGTGGAAAAGTTTCAGTTTATCGATCAGCGAGGGAATCCGGTCATGCCGAGATTTTTTAAATCAGCGGGAAAATTCTCCAGCGGACTAGCGCCGGTCGAGACTGAAAGGGGCTGGATGTTCATCGATAAGACGGGCAAGACTATGATCGGTGAGGATCAGCCATTTGAAGATGCAGATCAATTCTCTAATGGCCTAGCTAGGGTCAGGCGCGGCGGCAAGACTTATTTTATCCAGCCGGATG
>SCTJ01000126.1 GCA_004297805.1 Patescibacteria group bacterium
TTAAACGGCTACTTTATAGTGATTCTACCGAAGGGTACGGACGCAAATGTGGTTGCTAAACAGTTACAAGCGCTTTCGATTGTCGAAACAGCGTACGCTGCTCCAGAAGTAGCTCCCGCTCCAAGTTCGCCCAATTACCAGAGTTACCAAACCTATCTGAATGCTGCTCCCTCGGGTGTGAACGCCGGCTATGCCAAGACGTTTCCTGGTGGCGCTGGCGACAAAGCTAAAGTCATAGACATTGAGTACAGCTGGAACACCAACCACGAAGACCTTAGTAAAGCCCGAACAGCTTTAATTCCGAACGGCACACCTGTGGATCCCTTGTCGGACACCGACCACGGTACCGCTGTTCTTGGTGAAATGGTAGCCGATGATAACGGCTACGGTGTTACTGGTATTACACCCAAAGCCAATCTGGGACTGGTTAACGCCTACAATACAAACGGCTACAAGATTGTCGAAGCCCTCTACACAGCCGCTTTTTACACACAGCCAGGCGATGTAATTTTGGTTGAGCAGCAAACGTTAGTACACCCAACACCCGACACTATGGCGCAGGTACCTATTGAATGGGTTCCAGCAGTTTACGACATGATTAAAGCATTGACCGATGGCGGCCGCATTGTTGTGGAGCCCGCTGGTAATGGCAACCAAAACCTAGATAATACTGCGTTGTTTGGCGCCTCGTTCCCGAACGGCAAGGTTGACTCTGGAGCCTTAATTGTAGGGGCTGGCTTGAACTGTGCGGGAGACGTTTTGCGCTCTCGCCAATCCGATAGTAACTACGGTAGCCGGATTAATCTACAAGGTCCTGGCAACTGTGTAGCTACGACTGGCTATGACCCGCTTTGGTTGACGAATGACATAAATGCTCGTTATACAACTGGCTTTAGCGAAACAAGTGCCGCTGCCCCCGTAGTTGCTTCGGCTGCCGTCTCGCTAAGCTCGGCGTACCGCACGCTAAACAGTGGTGCTAACATTACCCCAGCGCTGGTTCGCTCAATACTAACTTCTACTGCTACCGCTCAGAATAGTACATCCAGCGGTGCACTTACTGGTAATATCGGTCCTTTACCGGACTTAGCCAAAGCACTGCTTAAGACCGACACTAAAGCGCCTACGGCACCGGCTGGCGTAAAAGTAGTCCTAAACAGCAACCACAAACCAGTGGTCAGCTGGAGTGCCTCAACTGACAACAACAAAATTGCCAGCTACAAGCTGTATCGTAACGGCAGTTCGTACAAAACGGTAACTGGGCTCAGCTACACTGACACCAGCGTAACAGTAGGCAAGACCTACAAGTACACACTGTATGCCGTTGACCCCAGTGGTAACAAATCGGTCGTTTCGACCGCTGTCAGTATTGTAGTTAAGTAACAACGATCTTCAAAACGCTAAATTGTACAACAATTAAGGCGTAAAATCGTAGCAAGTATCACAACGAAATGTGCTTGACTACCCCTGTTACTTTTTGCTAAACTTAAGGAACCACTTGAGTTTAGGTCCGTGTCTAGTGTGCTTGGCAATTAGCCATCAGCGTAAACTCAAGCTCCTATCAGTACATCCAGAGGTGGAATTGTAGGATGCTAGTGAGTTTCGCAACTTAACAATTTATTGACGACATTAAAGTAAAGGCAAACGGCACGTTATTGGTTTACCAATAACTAGTCAATTGCACAAAACGTAATGGAGACAAACCTACGGTTTTTCTCATCGAACCTTCTCGAGTAAATCGAGATTCGCCTACGGCGAACCGGTTCTGCTCTTTTCCCTATTTTGTGGAAGGGGAGCAGGAGCGGTTCCGCTGTAAGCGGAAGGTGAATTTATTTCGCCAGCTTTGATCGAGGGAAACCGCATGGTTGCCCTCTCCATTATTCGTAAAAAGTTACTCAAGCGCGCACAAAGGATGCCTTGACGTAAGATACCGATGAAGGACGTGAGGAGCTGCGATAAGCTTCGGGGAGCTGCTAACTAAGCTTTGAGCCGAAGATGTC
>SCTJ01000023.1 GCA_004297805.1 Patescibacteria group bacterium
CAAGGAGGAAATTTTTTGTAGCGACAAAATTTCTCGTGGAGAGGTCATCCGGAAAATAAAATCAGAAACTATTCTGGTGAACAATCAAGGCGTCAAACCAAGCTATGTTTTGAAAGTGGGCGATGTGATTGTCATAGAGCCGCAGGAGAAACAAGTGGCCAAGAAAGGGCCAGTGCCCAATTCAAAGATCAAGATAAAAGTTATCAGTAACAATGATAATTTCTTGGTTATTAATAAACCAGCGGGAATTCAGGTTCACCCAGATGCTCATGAAAAGAACAGAACAGTGGTTAATTGGCTCATGGCCAAATATCCGAAAACTAGGGATGTTCATGATGGGTCGCGAGAGGCCGAGCTGCGTCCGGGGATTGTGCATCGACTGGACAAGGACACAAGCGGTGTGATGGTGATTGCCAAAAATCAGAAAACTTTCAAAGCCCTAAAAAAGTTGTTTCAGTCGCGCCAGGTTAGAAAAATTTATCTGGCAATAGTTCACGGCCAATTAGAGAAGAAAGCGGGATTGATCGAAAAGCCGTTAGCCAAAGCCGCTAGCTATAAGAAGCAGACAATTGCCTCGAGTCGAACGAAAACCAAGGTTAGGTCGGCAGTCACGGAATATCGAGTGATGAATGCAACAAAGGATTATTCTTTGTTGGAGGTTTATCCCAAAACTGGCCGGACACATCAGATTAGGGTCCATCTAACCTCAATCGGACATCCAATTATGGGCGACGCGCTATATAAGGGAAAGGGCACCATAACCGCCTCTGGGCCGCTGCCCGAGCGACATCTGCTGCATGCTAGCCAATTGGAGTTCTCGCTGGCGGGGAAAAAATATACCTTTCGGACTGCTCTGCCGGATGAGTTTTTTGGATACTTTCCGATGGAGGTCAAACATTGACGAAAAAGAGGTTTGTCGGTATGATGAAAAAGCTTATAATTCCCAGTGAATCCGCAAGATAAAGTTTACTTTCTCTTGGGATGAGCGACGGAATTTCAAGCGCCTATAACAGCGCTTATTTTTATTAGAAAGTTCCAAAATCAAAGACCAAAATCCAGTTGATTCCCGTTGTCCTGATCCAGTTATGCAGCATTATTTGTTGGTTGGGTTTTGGCGCTAGCGGAAATTCTGGTTATTGGTGTTTCGGAGTTGGATTTTAAAATCACTATGCACAAGAAAATCATCGAGTTCAACAAGGCACTTCGCACCAAGGAAATGCCTGAGATCAAATCGGGAGACGTGGTGAAGGTTCGCCGACGTTTTGTTGACGGCGGAAAGGAAACAACCCAGCTTTTTGAAGGGATTGTCATTGCGGTGAAAGGTCGACAGAGCTCATCGCCAACCATTACTGTTCGTAAGGTTTCTCATGGGGTGGGAGTTGAGTTGGTGTTGCCGATATTCTCTCCGTTGGTCAAAAGTGTTGAGGTGGTGAAGCGAGCCAAGGTTCGTCGCTCCAAGCTTTATTACATTCGCGAGAAATCAGCCAAATCTTTGAAAATGAAATATAAGGAGCTCTCTTCATTGATTGCTAAGGAAGAAGAGGAGAAGCCAGCGGCTAAAGAGGAAGCTGCCAAGGCAGAATAGCCTTGCCTGCATTTCCGCTGGGGATATGGTGGAATTGGTATACACACACGTTTGAGGGGCGTGGCCGCAAGGCGTGAGGGTTCGAGTCCCTCTATCCCCACTCCATTTGATAGACGAGAACGGGAAGGGGTCGGGAAACGGGAGTTTCCTGATGGCGGAAGTATTGAAACCGCTGGGTTTCAAAGAGCGGAGCGAGTGAGATTGTCCCTCTATCCCCACAATATCCTCACCCTCTTGCGCGCTTAGCTCAGTTGGTTAGAGCATCTCATTTACACTGAGAGGGTCGGGGGTTCGAATCCCTCAGCGCGCACCGTCGTCGAGGTGGCTCAGTGGTAGAGTCCTGCACAAATTTTTAGAGCCGAGGTAGCTCAGTGGTAGAGCGAAGGACTGAAAATCCTTGCGTCGGCAGTTCAATTCTGCCCCTCGGCACCAAAAAATAGGAAGGAGTTGCATGGCCGCCGGGACTGTAGCTCAGCGGTTAGAGCGGGCGACTCATAATCGCTTGGTCGCTGGTTCGATTCCAGCCAGTCCCACTCGACAAGTAGATTTAGAACAGTCTGTATAGTTTACAAAAGATTAGCTAAAGTTATGATTAAGCGGGCTTGCCCGCCGAAGCGTAGCGTAGGCGGGTATCGTATAGTGGCTATTATGCGTCCTTGCCAAGGACGAGATGGGGGTTCGATTCCCCCTACCCGCTCAAAAAACTAAAAAGATCCAGTTTGACTGGGTCTTTTTAGTTTTACGGACGGAAAGATAACCTTGCGCTACTTTTTTCTGGCCGCCTTCCAAAGAATATCGAACTGCATTTGTTGGAGAGCGACAAACTCAGTGCTTTCAACAATGAACCCGAAAGATTCCTTTTGAGAACTAATGAAGGCGACTTTATTTTCATAGATCACATAGCCCATGGGCGATGGCTGTTGGCTCTCGAGAATTCGTCGCTCTACGTCTGGTCCATCATCAATAAAAATATTCTTGGTTACTTTCTTCGGGCGAGCTCCCCAAATAGTTTGGATAGAGATACCGTGCGCTGCCCGTCGAGCACTGAACCACAGTAGAAATTCTTTGCCGAGAAAATTCAACATCTGTTCGTATGGCCAATAGATATGGAGCGCGATGTCGTCATACCAAAGCAGATCTTTGAGGAGTTGCCTCACTCCTTCCTGGCCTTCAAAAAATCTCACCTTAGGCTGGGCGGACCGGGTCTTTTGAGCCAGGCTGCTCAGGTTTTGGGAGAGGAATTTTTTTTGAACGGTCAGTTTCTCAAGCTGTTCGTCGAGCAGGGCTGAAAGTTGGCGAACGTCGCTCGCTTCAAAAAAAGTTTTTCCTTCCACTGAGAGCTCCGTGACGAGGCCTTTGTCGCGGAGGATTTTGACTTGATCATAAATGGACGTTCGCGTGATGCCGGTGCGAAGGGCCAATGTGCGAGCAGTCGCCCTCCCTTTTTCCAGGAGAGAAACATAGATCGCTTGGGCGGGAACGGGAATATTAATGGCGGCCAGAATTCTTTTGACGTTTTCCATAGAGTTGAGCTTATTTGTCGAGTGTCGACGACATATTAACACATTGGGGGGTTTCGCGCTAGAGTGTCCTCAGTTCATTGAGAGACGAAATCAAACAACGGGGAAAATCCCCAGGAGGAAGTGAAAATGGAAAAGAACGTCACCCGTATCAAGAAGTCCCTGACCTTCGTTCCCCGGTCGCTCTCACAGGCCAATACCCTGCTTGGCGAGTTGGGGGCGACCCAGGACACGATCAACGAGATCGAAAAGGCTCTGGCCGACGAGATCCGTGCGATCAAGGCCAAGGTGGCCAAAAAGCTTGGGAGCCTGGTGGTCATCCGCGACACTCAGCTCAATTCCCTCTTTGCCTATGCCAACCAGAACAAGGGCGTTCTGACTGAGGACCGTCGGAGCATCCAGCTCACTTCCGGAACGTTTGGCTGGCGCTGGTCGACTCCGCGGGTCGAGATCGATGGCACCGATGCGGAAACCATCGAGATGCTCAAGGAGACCGACAACGAGCGGTACATCCGGATCATCGAAGAAGTCAATCGTCAGCTTCTCCTTGAGGAGAAGCCGGCGATCGATGGCATTTCCTATGAGCAGGATGAGGAATTCTTCGCCGTTCCGAAGCAGAAGGGCAAGAAGGCCAAGACCCTGACTCACGCCATCGACCGTTAGGTCGGGCAGTTCCCTCTCACAAGCGGTGAGGCTCATCGAGCCAATACCCGCTTTTTTAATTTCCGGCGATCTTGTGATTTCATTCCGACCTGGAGTTTTGAGTTTATCTGCCAGGAGGAATTTAAATAAAGTACTTTTATTTGAACCAAGCTAGAATATTATGTGATCAAGATGATCGGAAATACCCAAAGCAAGGTGTTTTTAGTTAGGCTTTTCACTAGTACTTTGTTTTAGCCATTTATCGTCCGGGCAGTCTTGACAAAATGGATATTTTTGGTATATTACTCTGTCGTGGTTTTTTGACATTCTGTGATAAACAAAACAATCGGGGAGCATTCGAAAATGTTCCCTCTAAAACTAACGACGGCAATCTAACCTGGGAGGGTGTGGGACATGATGCTTCATGAGATCGGGGTCGTTTTTGTGGCTGCAGCCCTGATGGGGCTGCTCTTCTACAGATTCAAACAACCGCTGATCCCTGCCTTCGTGTTGGCAGGCGTTCTCGTCGGGCCGTTAGTCCTGAACTGGGTTCACAACGCCAAGACTATCTCCGAGCTGGCCGAGGTCTCAGTGGCCATGCTGCTGTTCCTCATCGGGACGGAGATGGATTTGTCGAGGCTCAAGGAGCAGGGGCTGATCGTAATTCTGGGTGGCACACTCCAAGTGGCTGTGACCTTCGCAGTTGGCTTTGGGGTTGCCATCCTGTTCGGCTTCAGCAGTGTGGCAGCGTGTTACCTGGGGTTTGTCTTGGCCTTCAGCTCCACCATGCTGGTGGTCAAAATCCTGGGTGATCGGGGAAAGCTGAGTACTGTCTTTGGACGGATCACTGTCGGCATCCTGGTGATCCAGGACATCTACGCCATCTTTGCCCTGTCTCTGTTGGGTATGGCGGGCAAGGTGTCCCTGAACTCGGTACTGGTGACCCTTACAGCAACAGCTGGGACAATTCTGATTATCGTCCTGCTAGCCGGAAGACTCGGTTTTCCTAGGCTGCTGAGGTTTGTGTCTCTGGAGAAGGAGTTGCTGATCCTCACGATCTTGGGATCGATATTCGTCGGTGGTTTTTACGCCGAGAGTGTCCAGCTCTCTCTGGGTATCGGCGCCTTCCTGGTCGGACTGGCCCTGTCGAACCTCATATACACAAATGAGATCGTCGGGGACCTCAAGCCGCTCAAGGCGTTCTTTACCCCGCTATTCTTCGCCTCTTTGGGGCTGATGATAGCGCCAGAAACCGCAAGTCCAGGACCCGATCTCCTGATCTTGCTGTCGAAAAACATCGGGCTCATTGTTGTCTTCAGCGTACTGGCGCTGGTCGTCAAGCCGCTGTCGATTATGGGCCTGGTGGGCATGTTCGGCTATACGCGTAATGACTCCTTTGGTACCGGCGTCTCCTTGGGTCAGTTGTCCGAGTTCGGACTGATCCTGGTGGCGCATGGCATCGCAGTCAAACACCTGGAGGCCGAGCTGCTGCCGGTTATGGTCATCGTGGTAGTGGGCAGCATGGCTGCCTCCTCCTACGTGATCAAATATAGCAGCGGATTGTTCTACCACTTAAAGGGCCTTTGGGGATGGACCGAGCGCCTTAGTCTTGTCAAGAAAGGCGAGAACGGTGTTAGTACTCAGGTCGAGAAGTTCAGTCCTGAGTTTGTCTTAGTGGGCTGTGACCGGTTGGGCGGTGGCATCGAAGCAGCCCTGAGGGAATCCGGATTCTCCTACGCGGTTTTCGATTCTGATCCGGCCATCTTCGAGAAGCTGGTCGCGAAGGGGGTCAGGTGCTACTTCGGGGACGTGGAAAACGAAGAGGTTCTGGAGAGTGTGGGCTGGAAGAACGTGAAAGCCGTTTTCTCCTCGGCCCCTGGACACCACATCAACGAGGTGCTGGCTGCCTTCCTACATCGAGTTGCACCGGAGACCAACCTAGTGCCGATCGTCAGGAGAGAGTCTCTCGTCAAAATCCTCTACGACAAGGGGGCTCACCTGGTCCTGCATGTCGACGCATTGGCTGCGTTTGGGCTGATGAACGAATCAGGACCAGTTACTCTCGCAAACATTCTCAATAATCCAGAGAAGATCCGGGAGTTGGGGAAGGAGCTGCGGGAAAAGGATACGTCGGTGGCCAGTATCCTCGGCAAGAACTTGAATGGCCGCCATCAGTGCAACGCATCGGAAGCATGAGGGGGGTGAGATAATGACGGGGGCGAGGAAGAATTCTTTCTCGCCCCCCTCAAGATTAATTTGCAATAGCGCATGCACAAAAGATTTCATCAAAAAGTATATTTGAAATGTATCGAAGGTTGGTAGGAAATGATAGACAAAAGTATATTTTCATGCTATAATTGATTTACAGTGATAAAAGATGTTTCAACGGGTGTGCCCCGTTTTTTGTTTTATATAGGAACTATGCGACGAAGAGCCTTGAGAAAAATTAAGAGTTGTAGAAAGGTTACAGCCAAGGTGCTGAAGAAAATACCGCTGCCAAAATTGGAGAGCGCTCTTTTTGCATTGTTGATTGTCTTCTCTATTTCTTTTGGCTTGCTGCTCTTTGCTTCTGAGTTGCAAATCAGGAATGAAAAAACCGTGACGGATGTTCCACCTCGGTTTGTGATTGATCCGCAGTTGAAGGAAATGGTAACTGGATACCCAATGGAAAAAATGTTGCCGCAACTTTCCAAACTGGATAAAGAAACGGCGGCCTATTTGGTGGCGATTGCTAAGAAGGAAAGTAACTGGGGAAAACACTCTCCCAAGAAAAATGGGATCGAGTGCTACAACTATTGGGGATTCCGCGGAACTTATAACCAGACTCTTTCTGGGTACAGTTGTTTTGATTCTCCGGCCCAAGCCGTGCGCGTGGTTGGCAGGAGAATTGCCGAGTTGGTGAGCCAGGGTATTAATACCCCCGAAGAGATGGTAGTGTGGAAATGCGGCAGCACTTGCGCGGGACACGATCCGGGAGCGGTTCGGAAGTGGATTCAGGATGTGCAGTATTACCATCATCAGATGTTCAACTAGAAACTACAAATTGTATCGGCAAAAATCTCCATCTCGGTGGGGTTTTTTGTTTGGGCGACTAGTTCAAAATTGTGGTAGAATATGACCATCAATCGGTTCAGATGAGTGAGAAATAAAAATTCCAAAAATGAAAGAAAATAGTTTGGAAATAGAGGAGTGCTCAGGACTCCCATCGGCTGAAGCCAGGAGAATCCTGCATGAAGACGGGCCGAACAAGCTGCCTTCCCAGAAGAAAAAGAATACGCTGCTGATTTTGTTACATGTGGTTTCGGAGCCCATGCTGGTCTTGCTACTGGGTAGCTGGGTGATTTATGTTGTTCTCGGATCGATGGATGATGCCATGACGCTAGGACTTTTTGTAGCTTTTATCATTGGTATCACCCTTTATCAAGAAAGGAAAACCGAACGCACCCTGGAGAGATTGAAAGAACTGGCTCATCCGCGCGCCTTGGTTGTTCGCGACGGAAAAAGGAAAAAAATCAGAGGTATGGGTTTGGTCCGGGGAGATGTGGTAATTATTCAAGAGGGAGACCGCATCCCAGCCGACGGATGTTTGCTTTCTTCGACCAACTTGCTAGTGGACGAATCTTTTTTGACCGGCGAATCTTTGCCAGTGCAAAAATTTCTGCAACGAGATTTGAGTAAGACAAACATCGCTGTCAATAAACATAATCCCGGGGTTGTTTACTCGGGCTCAATGGTGATTGCGGGCCGAGGGATAATGAAAATAACCGCAACCGGAATCAGGACAGAAGTAGGCAAGATTAGTAAGTCGATTCAGAATATTAAAGATGAAGACACCTTACTCCATCGAGAAACCAGAAAGCTGGTTAACTATTTTACACTAATCGGTGGATTGGTCTGCGTGGCTTTCGTCGTGATTTACATGTCGTTTGTGGGTGGTTTTCTAGATGGCATGCTGGCCGGGCTGACATTAGGCATGTCGATGTTGCCAGAAGAATTTCCGGTAACTCTGACTATTTTTTTAGCGCTGGGAGCTTGGCGTATTTCCAAGAGTCACGTGTTGGCTCGTCGTCCAGCGACAATTGAGACTCTGGGGGCGGCCACAGTTTTGTGTGTGGATAAAACTGGAACGCTCACTCTCAACATAACCAAACTTTCGGAATTATATATCCCAACGGTTTCTGAAGCAGTGGATGTTGGCGCGGAAGCACCGGTGCCGGAAGAGCTCAAAGAATTGCTGCGCATTGGATTTCTGGCTAGTCGGCGTGATTCAAACGATCCAATTGAAAACGAAATTATCAGACGAGGCGAGCTGCATCTGGATGAAGGTGAGAGCGTTCATCTTTCCTGGAAATTGGTTCGGGAATATCCATTCAGCAGTGAGGGTCGTTCCAATTCTCACGTGTGGAAAATAAAAGATAGTGATAAATATGTGGTAGCAGCCAAAGGGACTCCGGAAGAGATATTGAAATTGTGTCGCCTACCCCAGCTTAAGCAGAAAAAAATTATAGAGCGGATAAGAGAAATGTCTGATCGTGGCTTACGCGTTTTGGGTGTGGCCAAATCAATCCATACCAAAGAAAAATTCCCGAACAAACAGTCAGAATTCGAATTTGAATTCGTGGGGCTCCTGGGCTTTTCTGATCCGGTTCGACCGCAAGTAGCCAAATCGTTGGCCGAGGCCTATGGTGCCGGGATCAGAGTCATTATGGTAACCGGAGATTATCCTGGGACAGCGGTGGCGGTCGCGCAAAAAATTGGGCTACGCGATCACGCGGAATATCTGACTGGAGAAGATTTGGAAAAAATGAACCATCTCGAGTTGCGTGAAAAAATCCGGAACATTAATATTTTTGCGCGGGTCCTGCCGGAGCAAAAGCTGGCCATCGTTAATGCCCTGAAAGCCAATGGAGAAATAGTAGCCATGACTGGGGATGGGATCAATGACGCTCCATCGCTGAAAGCCGCGCACATCGGCATCGCCATGGGTGAGCGCGGAACGGATGTGGCTAGAGAGGCGGCTTCCATGGTCCTGATGGATGATGATTTTTCTTCGATTGTTTCGGCGGTCAGATTGGGCAGGAGAATTTTTACAAATCTAAAAAAAGCCATGGGCTATATTGTGGCCGTGCACATTCCAATTGCTGGGATGGCGCTCTTTCCAATTTCGCTCGGCTTTCCAATTTTATTTTTGCCGGCGCATATTGCGTTTCTGGAGCTCATCATTGACCCAGCTTGTTCGACTGCCTTTGAGGCTGAGGTGGAGGAACGGGACATAATGAAAAAATCACCCCGTAAGCTTTCCCAGTCGATCTTAGACAAACGCACACTACTGTTTAGTATCACCCAGGGTTTAGTAGTTTTATTTTTGGTTCTAGGATATTTTCTGCTGCTTTCGGGAACGAACAGGAGTATCTTGGAAATCAGGTCGCTGACTTTTATTGTCTTTGTCTTGGCCAACCTGGCACTGATCGTGACAAATTTGGCGGGAACATACGGGTTGGCTAAAAACTCAAAGTGGCGGAACGTGGCCCTGCGTATGATTGTCGGTGGAGCTATAATGGCGCTGCTACTGGTTTTCTCCATTACGCCGATACGCTCGGTGTTTCATTTCAGCTTGGTCGGACTAGTCGATTTGGCATGGGCAATCTTGACTGGGTTTTTAATTTGGGCAATTCTAGAATTTATCAAGTGGAAAGCCAAACAGGTCTAGGCAGAATCTAAACAGCGCGGCTTTCGTCCAGAAAGAGCGCAGCTTGATTGTAGATAATTATGAGGTTTGGTCATATAATAAGTCTATAATTCTTAGAGCTATGGTTATGGAAAATATTCCGATTAGCTTTGACTTTTCAAAAGCGGAAGAGCAAAAAAGATTCGATAGGTTGCCACAGAACCTGAAGGATATGATCATTGCCAAGGCGCATGACATGGCTAACCAGATGCAAGAGTTGATAGCCACTGGAAAAGCAAAAAATTATGCTGAAGCCTTAAAGCAAGTTCGGCTGGTAGAATCCGAACAACATACGGCCGCAATTATTATTGAATCGAGCGGAGACGTGTATTTGGATGCGGGCAACGGAGGATCATTGATGGGGAATATATATGAAGGTGCTAGAGGGTCTGGGAGCAATGATTCGTCTGTGGTTAATGATTCCATAGTTAATGAGAATCTGGCTAGGATTTTAGCTGATATATATCAACTAACTAATGCTCCGGCAGGCCATGCTTAGATAAGATAATGGCGAAAGAGTAGTTGACAATGACTAGTTAGGCACTAGACTGGAATGAAGTTTTGGGGAGGAGCAATTTAGGCAACCATTCTCTATCCAGGGGGTTCAGCGTGGCGAAGACATTTGGTCAGGCACTGATGGTGGCAGTCGCGGTGGCGTTGTTCATTCGGTTTGATGTGATTGAGGAGCTTCGCTCCATGATCGATCCACACTACGCGGCCTATCAACAGAGCCTCGAAGTGGAGCAACTCTCCCAGGAAATTGGAGAGGAGCTCATCGCGCAGCTTGGAAGCGAACCGATGTTCCAGCGCGAGTATGATGCCTTGGTGGGTGAGCTGTGGCGGGCTCAGCAACTCATCGAAGAGGGCCGGTTGATACTAGATAACCGTCAATCGGAGCAGCTGCTACAGCGAGTTAGACGGGCGAGGCAACGCTTTTTACAGGCGGCCACCGTCAATCGCCAGGTTCTGGCGAGAATCAGGGAGGTTTTACAGCATCGAATGAGGATCGAACGGCCCAATGGGTCAATCAGCGCCTGAGGAGGGGCGCACGGGGGTCTTGGCCAGCTGGTCGAGACCCCTTCTTCGTCTAAAAAAGCTTTATTACGGCCAAAAACTGCTGCCAGTGATTGACTAAAGTCATTTTTTGTGCTAGCATTGTCGGTTGGCTCGAGGAGTAGCTTCTCAGTCAGCCCAGTAGCTTTACACGGTGTTTGAGCTATTTGGATAAGCATTATGGTAACAGAATGCGTATCCTCAGCCTATTTGCAGTTTTGCCGGTGTTGATGGCGGTTTTCGCCCAGCCGGTGATAGCAAGTGAAGCGGAGAGTGCGAACACCAAAATCGAAACACAACTAGTTAGCTTGGAAACAACCATCACCCTCGATGGCGACAATGCGATTACTTTGTCGTCCGAAGCTATGCCAGACGAGACTTTCCTAAGTCCGGAAGACATGGCGCGTGAGCAAAAGTTGTCCAGGTGGAAAGCCAAGCAGGCACATCTTAATCCTCCAAAAGGTAAGTTTGTGATTAATGCTTCAGCCTACACGGCGGCAGCTGATGAGTGTGGCAAGAGTGATGGAATTACTTCGAGTGGTGTCAAGGTAAAGAAGGAACGGACATTGGCTTGTCCTCCAAACTTCGCCTTTGGTACCAAGATCCAAATCGAAGGCGTGGGAGTCAGGGTGTGTGAAGATCGCGGGGGAGCGATCAAGGGTAACCACATTGATATCTATGTGGAAACCAAAAAAGAGGCCTTCGCCTTTGGGCGACGGAACCTGAATGCCCAGGTAATTGAGTAAAAAGAAAACTTCAATATTTATCCCGTACCCAGAATGCTCTGAGCGTAAGGTTGTGGATGCGGGGTTTGCATAAAGGCCGCTCCTTCAGGGGCGGCCTTTTGCATGGGCTAGACAAATCGAGCTCAGTCTCTATAATTACTTTATGCATTTTTTGCTAGGTCGAGAGAAGGTTTGTTCGTTGCAATACAATACAGGCGGGTATCGTATAGTGGTTATTATATCAGTTTTCCAAACTGAGGAGAGGAGTTCGATTCTCCTTACCCGCTCAAAAATTTTTGTGGATACAGAACAAAACACTCATGAGGCATCTTTCTAAAAAAAATGATCCGGCCCGAAAATGGCGGTCGTTCAGGAAACACGCGATGCTTATTTTGGAGCCGCTTGTCTTGGCCGTGATGTTTGTAAAATTATGGCAGCTATTGCGGCATCTTGGTTTGTATCTTTCAGATGAAGATGAACTGAGTCTCACGAGCTCTGTCATTACTACGCTTGCGGTTGCTTTCAGTATCATGGCGACTCTAATGTTCAATACGGTCTGGGAGAAATATCGCCAAGTCGTTATTTTTGTGCTCAAGGGTGATAAGGAGGGTTTTCTTGTTCTACGCGATGAGCGGATGCCAATGGTGTTGCACATTTTCATTGCAGCCCTCTCTGTTCTTTTCTTGGGAATGGTAATGCTCCTTAATTATCGACAAGAATGGAGCGGAATTGCCGCCGTATTCTCCTTGTCATTTGTTGTTGCACTCTATTGGATTGTCATTCCGCAACTTGAGAACCCAGCGAAGAGTCCCTGGTTTGCGGAACGCATTCCCAAAGAATGGCTCGAACTGGATGTCGATGAGTTTTTCAAGTTAGAAAAGGAAAGAAATGGCCAGAAGAAATAGGGGGAGTAGCTGGCTAGGCGGGAGGCACTTTTAATAATATACGTTAAGTCGAAATTGGTCCCAGCTCAAGGGGGCTGTTTTTATATCTAAACAAAGGTAGCAAATATGCTAGAATAGACTCATAGATAATTATGTTGAAAAATATGGGAATAGATCAAAGAAAAGTTAACTTAACTCCTATTGATAGGGAGGTCAATCCAGAAAGGGCCGTGCCGGATCAAGAAAAACCGAGTCCTCAAATGGCGGAGGTTCCGGATAAGGGAGCCGGGATAGTAGAGCGGGAGGATCAAATCGACAGGTTAGCAATGGAAGTCGCATCAATTAGAAACTGTATAAAAAATGCAGAGGCAATTGGAATCTCGAGTCCTGACCTGTCCGACAGGCAGGAGAAATTAATATCCAAGATTGAGTCTTTAGAGGATGAGAAATCCGCGTGGTTAGAAGAAAATGGAAAGAAGGACTTGCCGGAAGGAGTCAATGTCTCCGAGGGTCAGGACGGTTGGGGCACAAAACTGAATTTGGATCGTGATCAGGCAGAAAGGATGCCCAAGGAACAACGGCGTAGTTTTGTAGATGAATGGGAAAAAAGAGCGGTATTGATATTCACTAATCATCTAAAATCAAATTGGCGCTGCAAGGATGCCATCAATCTCTCAATGGCGATGGAGATTGTTAAAAATAATGTGCCCCTGGCCATCGAAAAGCGTTCAAAGAAGTTTTTGACGGGTGAGAGTAATGCCTTGCCAGAATTGGTGATTATGAATGTTAAAGCCAATTCCCTGCTGGATAATTTGCGGGGTAAGCCGAATATGATTCGGGAGTTGAAAATAGATTTCTCAGGAGAGAGTGAAATATTGGCCGGTGAAGAGGAGCTGGTCAAGCAGGAGCAGTTTCAAGAGAATAATTCCGTTGAGCAGTTAGATCTAAAAAAAGCGGCTTGAATGTTTCGAATAACAGCGAGTGATCTGGAAACGTGTTGGGTGTTGCGGAACGGGCATAGCTTATTGGTTCAATTGGGATAATCATAATTTAACATTGATGCATGGCCGAAAGAATCAACATTAAAAATTTCAGTCTCAAATTTATCGACATTATGATTGGGGTCATTTTGGGATTGGGATTCCAGTGGTGGACAGATCTGCGAGAGCCTTGGCAATTTGTGGCCTTTGCCTTTGTCTATTTGGACATCGTTGATTTTTGGATTGACTATGGTCCGGCGCTCAAGAAATTTCCACCCAAGAAAGAAATCGATATCTTTTTAGACTTAGCGATTTGTTTCGCAATGTTTCTCTATATCTATTCAACTCAATACTCGGTCATTTACTTTATCATGGCTTTCACCCTGCTTAAAATTATTGATTTTTTATGGTTGCTCAGTTCCAAGTTGGAATATCAGCCGACAGGATTTGATAAGAAATATGTGGACACCTGGATGCTGGCTAATGGATTGGAGATTATCTTGGCGGCAGTCATCATTTTGTTAGCCTCGATTTTTAATTTCAGTTCCCTGGTGATACTAGCGATATTTATTATTATGCGGGTGGGAATACGTATTTTTGCCAGCTACAGCTACAAAAAAGTATACCTTTCAAATTAAGGCGCACCCGCCGATAGTTTTAAAAATACTATGCGCTCCAAAGAAGTAATCAAACCCAATGAGAGTATCGCCCAGCAGATTGATAGATTGATTAGCGCAGTCAAGCACAGCTTGTCTTTCCAAGGCGACGGAGATTTAATAATTTTTCTCTCCGAAAACAAATCAGTGCTGAGATCGAAAGCCCGTGACTTAGCTGATAAATTTTTTAGCCGGGAGATAGAAAGTAGCAGTCTCAATCAGGAGCAACTGAAAAAAATATGTGAAGGATTTGTAGAAGGAATCCCGCTTCTCATTAACGAGATGCAAAGAGAAACTGAAGAAAACGTAGTTAAACGTTTCATATCATTTTATTACGAGCCGGATTATTCCGGGACAAGTAAGCGCAAATTAATTCTCACCGAACCGAGCGCTGATAGAATCAGAAGAGGCGCCAAGGATGAGATTGTATTCGAAATTATGCAAGGTCTTTTGGGCAGAAGCCCTGCAGGTGCTAATGTATACAATTTTAGTGCTAGAAATCTAGAGTTTTTGCGTCCCCGAGTAATTGAGTTGGTCGAGCAGCTGTTGTCCGATTATAAAGCTCAAACGGATTTGCGGTCAGCGTGATTCAAACCAGGCGGATCGTCATGGGTAAAGCAATTCTTCTTGCGTCTGATGGAATGCTCGCAGCGTACTAACAGCAAGCAGAAGGCAGGCGATTCCATTGCGGGAAAGATCCGAGGATACGTAGATAAGGCTATTATTAAATTCAATGTGCTAACTCTTATGATAGCGCTGTTCCTAGTCACCATGTTGCTGGTTTTGTTCGGGGCCCATTGGCTGGTGTATTTTTCACTCACCAGATTTTTTTCAATGACCGGCGCAGCGGAACGTTATTGGCTAATGTTCGGCTTGGCTGTATTGGCGGTGAGTTTTTTTTCGAGTTCTGCGCTGGCGCATTTTGCTAACAATTGGGCAACTCGCTCATTTTATTTCGCTTCCAGCACTTGGTTAGGCATACTGACCAATTTGGTTTTGACTTTCGGTATGGCGTGGATCGTAATAATAATTGGCAAATCGCTGGCGTTTCAAATTTCGCTCCCATTTTTGGGTAGAAGCGCGATGCTGCTAGCCGTGTTGCTCTCGGGCTGGGGAATGTGGAATGCTTTTCATCCGCAAATTAAAAGAATAGAAGTTACTATCCCGAATTTGCCCGAGGCATGGAAGGGCAGACACATTGTGCAATTGTCAGATGTGCACATTGGGCATGTTCATGGACAGGAATTTTTGCAGAAGGTGGTAAGCATGACCAACGAACTGCAGCCCGATGCGGTGATGATCACTGGAGATCTATTTGATGGGATGGACGGCCAGCTGAATTCACTGACGGGTCCTTTAATCAATCTCACAGCTCCTCACGGTGTCTACTTCATTACTGGAAATCACGAGACCTATCTAGGTGTCAAAAAGACCCTGGCGGTTTTGGAACAGTATCCACAAATTCAGATTCTCCAAGATCGACTAATTCGAGAAGACGGACTGCAGATAATAGGACTAGATTATCCGGAACGTGGGAGCACAAAGAATGTCGAGGCGTCGCTAGCTGGAATTTCAGACTTTTCCAAAACTGAACCGAGCATTTTGCTCCACCACTCTCCAACTGGGATGGATGAGGCAAAGCAAAATGGAGTTGGCTTACAACTGTCGGGACACACCCATCGCGGTCAACTTTTCCCTTTCAACTTTATTACGGCGCTTATCTACCATGGGTACGACGCGGGTCTGCACCAACAGGAAGGTTTCTCAGAATATACTTCAGTGGGCGTGGGAACCTGGGGTCCGCCCATGCGTACCAGTAGCCGTCCAGAAATAACCTTAATAGAGCTCCATTAAATTGGGAGCTTTATCGTTTTTCCAAAATAATGTATACTAGTCGGTGCTCTACTTGTAATACATAGCGGAACACTATATGAAAAATCCAATTACCAAGGTATTTGTGGCTTTAACCGGTGTTTTGGGCACGTTTGTGGCTGTCTTGTTTTTCAAGATGCAGCGGGATGAGGTGGCGCTGCAGAAGATTCAGGAAGCTTTAGCCACACAAGCGGACAATAATGCTCAGTCGTTAGAATTGCTGGCAACGCAAAAACAAATTCAGGATGCTAATCAGCAGAAGTTGGATAGGGTCGCTCAAGCCACGGTTGGTCAGAAAAGTGTAATCTCCACTCAAACGACCGTGATTCCAGGGAAAACTGTAAAACAAACCAAGCAGGTGCCGGTTACACAGCAGACCACGCGCTCATCCTAATTATTTTTTAATCAGCAGTATGTATTCTCGACGTACAATTTTTTTCAGTATATTTTTGGTGAGCGCATTGACCGTAGGTATCGTCAAATTTTTGCCGCAGGGTCAGCGTATCAGGAGCTTGTTGATTAGCGTGGTATCAGCGGAGGATGAAGGAGAGGAGGAAGAAGAAGACGACGAGGATGAAGGTGGAGGCAGCCAAACAACGAGCAAAACTGAAATGAAGACCGTCACTACTTACGTTAAGCTGCCAGACCAGATAGTTAAAAAACAAATCGTGACGACCATCTATGACAGTGATGGCGATGGGGTATTTGATGATACGGATCCAACCCCAACCATTAATGATAATCTGATCGTGGAAGATAATAATCAAGATGGCATTGTCGATGCATACGAACAATATCAAAAAAAGTAATCGACCAGTTTATGGGCGAACGTTTCGAGTGATGGGAACTGATGTGACGGCGGAGATCGTGCTGGATGAATTTGTGACACCGAAAATGGCCGAGCAGCATGTTGCGGAAGTCGAGAATATTTTTCGTCAGCATGAAACCATTTTTAGTCGATTTGACGAAAAGAGTGAGTTAACAAGAATCAATAGCCATTTGAATGAAAAAGTCCCAGTCTCATCGGCGATGCTAGAAGTGCTGGAGCTTTGTCAAAAATTTCACGAGCTGACCGAGGGATACTTCGATCCGAGGATAATCGGTAATCTGGAAAGGATTGGTTATGACCGTGATTTTCGTAGTCACGACCTGAGCACTGAAACGGTTGGCCTGGCTGAACCAGAAATTATTCAAGGAAATTTGGCAGATGATCTAAAGATCGACAAACTGGCAGGAATGGTATTGGTCAAGAAGCGCATCGACACCACGGGGATTGTGAAAGGCTATACGGTTGACCAGGCGGCTGAATATCTACGGCGGAGCGAAGTCAAAAATTTTGTGGTTGACGCTGGCGGTGACATGCAGGCGTCCGGAAGAAACGCGGATGGACAACTCTGGGGTATTGGCATTGAGGGCCTAGCGGGTGATGCAGTGGCACTGAAATTACAGGACGAAGGAATTGCCACTTCAGGGATTAGTCGTAAACGTTGGACAGTGGGCAATCAGAAAGTGCATCATCTGATTAATCCCAAGGATCCAGGCTCGTTCTCACATAATCTCAAGACAGTCACGGTCATTGCCGAAAAAACAGTGGAAGCGGACGGACGAGCCAAGGCGCTGTTTCTCATGGGGAAAGAAAATGGCCTCAAATTTGCCGAAGCAAACGATATTAAAGGGCTTTTTTTGGATTATCAAAACAATGTTTATGTCTCCCAATCGATCAAAGAAAATATGGTTTAGTCTGGCTGGCTTCTTGATCCTGGCGTTGTTGGCCGGAGGCCTATTGGCAATGCAGTCAGATCCAGGAAAGGCAACCGAAGTCCAGTTGACCCAGGTTGACTATCAAAAGGGTACGATTATAGACTCGGACTTTGATGGCCTGACTGACCAAGGAGAAGTGCAATTATTTGGCACCGATCCGAAAAGTGTGGATACCGATGGCGATGGTTTTTCGGATGGAGTGGAACAATTGCGCGGAACCAATCCCAACGATTCGAGTGATCCAATTTTGCCAATGAATGGTGCAGAGCTGGCGTCTAGCTTCTCCAACGAAACGCCCTGGGTGTGGTATCTCACTCGCTCGGCGGCTCTCATGGGCTTTGTTTTTCTATGGCTGACGGTGTTTTTGGGACTAGCGATTCGCAACCCACTGCTCAAAAAAATTATCGAGCCAGTCTATAGTTTTGATTTTCATTGTTTCTTGGCCAGCGCTGCACTCTTTTGGGCACTCATTCATAGCGGAAGCCTACTTTGGGAAAAAGTTTTTCCAATGGGTATCAAAGACATAGTGGTTCCCTTCTTTTTTCGTTATCCCCGCTTTGTATTCAACGGTGTCGACTATTTAGCCCTGGGGATTGTGGCTTTATATTTGATGGTGATATTGGTGGTTACTTCCTATGCCCGTTGCTGGATGAGTCAGCGCTTCTGGCGCGTACTGCACTTTTTGAATCCGTTGGCTTTTCTTTTCGTGGTAGCTCACGGCGTGATGATCGGGACTGACTTGCAGGCCAATATTCCGCGTCTGATTTTTCTGGCGGCTTCTGGACTATTAATATTACTAGCGTTACCTAATATTTGGATGGGCATACGCAGCTTGTTCGGCGCAGCTCTACTTGGCGATGAACCTGGGGAGGAAGGGCAGACCTGTGAGCCATCGACAAGGGACTAAAAGTGTGCTATAATTGAAGATAATGGAAACGGGCTCGCCTCGATGAGACGAGGGAGAAGTTTGAGTCGAAGCGGGTGCAGCCCGTTTTTTGTTTTGTTCAGGCCAATGCACATTACGATTTATCTCAAAACTGGCGAAATCACCCTGGAACTGCGGTCTGGCAAAAAGATCGTGGATCGAGTTATATTCCCGGAAGATCGGAGCGTTTCTGAACAGCTGCTGCCACAGCTGGATAAGTTGCTAAAAAAGAATAAGTTGGAGGCGCAAGATGTCGAGAAATTTGCCTTGCAATCTGAGATTCCAGAATCATATACGACTTATAGAGTTGCTAAGGCGATAGTTGAAGGAATCAACATCGCCAAAAGATTAAGCTGATTACTTGTTGAGAGAGCGAAGGCTAGTCCTTCGCTTTTTTTGATCGTCGGCTGTGGAAGGCTTGGTGCACTTCGCGCAGTTGTTGATTGGTGACGTGAGTGTAAATTTGAGTGGTGGTGATGGAAGAATGACCCAACATGGCTTGGACGCTGCGAATGTCTGCGCCGTTGACCAAGAGGTCGGTAGCAAAGCTGTGGCGCAAGGTGTGCGGATGGACATCTTTGACGAGTCCAGCTTTGGCGGCATAATACTTCACGATTCTTTGCACGCTGCGGGGCGTGAGGCGCAGACCCTTGGTGGAGTGGAGCTGCTGGGTGTTGCGGGGAATGCGGACAAAGAGGGCGGGATCAATGTCATTCCGTTTCCTGAGATAATCTTCAATGGCCTGCTTGGCGGTGCCGGAGATGAAAACGACTCGGACTTTTCCTCCTTTACCGCGAACACTGAATTCTTGGGTTTTGAGATTAAGTTGATCGCGGTTGATACTAGTCAGTTCAGAAACGCGGAGGCCGGCCGAAAATAACATTTCCAGCACTGCCCGATCGCGGAGGGCTCTGAGGCTAGTGCCGGAGGCACTTTCGAGCAAGCGGTCAAGTTCTCCGGCGTCGAGAAATTCGACAGTATAAGTGGGGTTTTTGCCCACTTCCAGCTTTTCAGCCTGGAGGCTTGGAACGTCACGTTTGGCCAGGTATTTGAGGAAGTTACGCAGGGCAATAATATGGTAATTTTGAGTGACTCGACTGAGAGGCTTGCCATTTTCCTCTCCCAGGCGGTTTAGGAGCAGGCGGAAGCGGCGGACGGACTCGGCGGTAATATCCTCAGGGCGCTTGGCCGGGGCCATGGTCAAAAACCGCTCAAGGTAATGGCGGTAGTTTTCAATAGTTTTCTTGGAGCGGTTGCGTTCGATCTCCAAATAGTCTAAAAATTCCTGGACGAGTGATTTTGTATCCATATTTTTTCCTTCCGTCCTTCATTGTACTCAAAGCTGGGCCAAAAAGGAAATGGCCAGGGAAAAGGGCCAGGGACGATTGTGATGGGATGGCTCTTTTAAG
This sequence comes from Patescibacteria group bacterium, assembly GCA_004297805.1. GTDB lineage: Bacteria > Patescibacteriota > Minisyncoccia > Moranbacterales > SCTJ01 > SCTJ01. The sequence goes on from SCTJ01000023.1 coordinate 19,741, forward strand.
CCAAAAAATCATGATTTTGGCTGAAAACCGGTTGACAGGCGAGGCCCCAAGGCGTATACTACGGCGGTATTAAAAAGTAGGGTTTTGATTAATGGAACGGGCGGGAGCTGTTCTTTTTTGTTCCCCTTCCTAGGTCAAGACCAAACTGAAAGGATCGATTCTATTAGTGAAAAATTACGGAAACTGCTTCGGGCAGTCATCCCAACAAGTGAAGCCATCGAACGATTCAAACTACGTATCTACACGCAGCAGCGGACAGTTGTCGAATTCATTAAACGACACCAAACCGTCAAGCTGATTCATCTTCTTCGTAACTACTCAGCCATGGCAGTAGTTGTTTCCAGTTCCTTGCTGGTTTCGGCCACTAATGTGGCGGCTGATAAGGGTGGGGACAGCTTTGCGTTCGGTTATTGGGGTCCAGATTCAGAAAGTACCTTTACCCAGAAGACCGAGGGACGTGGATCAATGCTAATGTCTAAGCCACGTGATTTGGCTTTGGCACCCGTGCCAATGGCTAGCTCAGCGGTCAACCCGAGTGAGGAAGCGGATGACTCGTTTTTAAGCGCGGCTTCTTCTCAGCCGGGAGGGTTAGTGTACAGCTCTAGTGTGTCCCTCAAAGATCCGGAGGAGGATGGCGGCGTTAAGGTCTATGAGGTGAGACAGGGTGATACGGTTAGCTCAATCGCCGCGGCCAATAAAATTACGATCAACACGATCTTGTGGGCTAACGATATTGAAAATGTGGATTCAATCATGCCCGGGGACAAGATTTTCATTTTGCCGGTGGCGGGACTTAACTATAAAGTCAAAAGTGGTGATAATATTGATTCAATTGCCTCGAGTTTCAAGGCTAATCGGGAAAAGATAATTTCTTTCAATGACTTGCCGGCCGATGGTCGACTGGAAGCCGGTCAGGAGATTATTATTCCGGATGGGAGAAAAGAGGTGCCTAGTCAAACGACGACTGCAGCGCCTCTGATTGCGCGACGTCAATACACCAATGCGTCAGGTGGGGCGCCAACTATTTCCGGTTGGAAAAAATTAGAGGGCAAAGCCGGTTCTGGACACAGATTTCCTTATGGCTACTGCACTTGGTATGTAGCCCAGCGACGATTTGTGCCCTGGGGTGGCAATGCTGGAACATGGTTGTATCATGCCAAGTCTTTAGGCTACAAGACGGGCAAAACTCCTCAAGTGGGTGCTATTATGGTTTCCTCGGAATCTTGGTGGGGGCATGTGGCAGTGGTGGAAAGTGTCAGTGGTGATTCTTTCACGGTTTCTGAGATGAACTACAAGGGCTTTGCCAAGAAAAGTACTCGGGTAGTTTCCAAAGGCAACCGGGTCATTAAGGGTTTCATTTACTAAGCTATATTAGCGATCTATTTTAGGTCCTGCCCAGTCGGCGGGACTTTTGCTTGTATATTTTTCCTGTTCCCCTAAAATGAATCTATGGATGCAACTGGCCAACATATTTTTCAATTTCTCTCACAATACGGATATTGGATAATGCTGCCCATCATGATTGTGGAGGGTCCGGTAGTGACGATTATCGCGGCCATGCTGTCGCGATTGGGAGCTTTCAATGTGGGGATAGTTTTCATGCTTTCGGTCCTGGGAGACATGATTGGAGACGTGATTTTGTACGGACTAGGTCGGCGTTTCGGTCTGGGCTTTGTGAGGCATGCGGGAAAATATGTGGGGATTACCGAGAGTTTAGTGCAGCGCATGGAAAGATACTTTGTGCGGCATGGGGGCGCGACAATCTTCACGGTGAAATCAACCACGGGACTCTGCTGGGCAACATTTGTGGCAGCCGGTATCGTGAAAATGGATTTTCGCAAATTTGTGCGGTACTCTTTTTTGGGAGGGCTGGTTTGGAGCGGCTTCCTGGTGGGCATGGGATACTTCTATGGTTACCTCTGGAAAACAATCCGAGTGTATATTAGTTGGGTGGGCTGGGTAATTTTTGGTCTGGCTATTATTTCTTTTGGAATAATTACGCTATATAAGCGGCGTAAGGGTCGGGAGGTGCTTAATGAGTCTTTAGAAAATAATAACGGTACGGTGGCATGACCGAGCGGGTGAAAAAAATACTCAGATCTATCGGCAGCATTCTGCGTTCTGATCCGCAGAAGCTTTTTCGTTTCGAACGGCACTTGGTTAACCAACCTTTCTTTTTTCAAGGTACTAATGGTCGGGCGGTTATTTTAGCGCACGGATGGTCATCGACGCCCTATGAAGTTAGGCGTTTGGGAAAGTATTTGAATGAAAATGGCTATACAGTTTCTGGTCCGATGCTTCGAGGGCATGGCACGGTGCCTAAAGATCTGGAGGGGGTAAAATGGCAGGACTGGCTAAATGATCTTGATGCGGAATACGAGCGATTGCATGCCACTCATGACAAGATATATCTAGCCGGAACTTCGATTGGTTCCAGTCTGTCGTTGCTTTTAGCTCAGCGGAAACCGGAGATTGGTGCATTGGTGCTGATGGCTACCCCATTCCATATCCGTTTTGAAAGGCAAGTAATCTGGATTCTTCGAGCCACTAGGTTTTTCAAAAAATATCGGCGCAAATTTTATCCGCCTACTTTTGGTTCGGCGAGAACAATTACGCGACTCATATCATATCAAACCTATCCGATCGATAGCGTTTTGGAAATTTATCCCCTGATTGAAGAAGTGCGCCATATCCTGCCTCAGATAAAGGCTCCGTGCCTTATTATTCAGTCTAGTAGCGACCACATTGTTTCGCGAGGCAGTCTCGAGAAAATTTATGCTCAGATCGGATCGGTCACAAAACAGAAAAGATATATTCATCGGGCCTACCACACTTTTATTTCAGACATCAAAAACGAACATGTCTTCGAGGACATTCTAAACTTTCTGAATGAGAATTAACTTGGGCGGAAATGAGAATCGGTATTTTTACCAACAACTATTTGCCTAATCCATATGGCGTGACAGCGTCGATTGAGAGTTTTCGGCATGAGCTGGAAAGGTGCGGCCATGAGGTGTTCGTTTTTGCTCCACGATATCCAGATTATCAAGATTGTGGCCGACACGTTTTCCGTTATCCGGCACTCGACGTGAAAGTTAAATTTCGCTTTCCCTTGCCCATTCATTTTTCTCCAAAGATGAGTCGGATATTGGAATCACTAGAGCTGGATATTATTCATTCGCAACATCCAAATTTGCTGGGCTCAGCGGCTAAAAGTTGGGCGCGAAAAAAGCAGATCCCGCTGGTGTTTACCTGGCACACTTTGTATGATCGGTATGTGCATTTCGTGCCATTCGTTCCGCGCCGCTTGGCGGCCTGGTGGGTGATTCGCCAGGCGGTGAAATATGCCAATCAAAGCGAGGCAGTCATTGTTCCCACCGTCTCGGCCGAAAAAATAATTAGAGGTTGGGGATTGAAAAATGGATACATGGCAGTGTTGGCTACGGGAGTAGAAAACGTTTTTCAGGGTGCCGACGGGACAGTGGTGAGAAGGCGTTTTGAAATTGCAAATGATGCACCGGTGCTGTTCACGGTTTGTCGTCTGACGAGCGAAAAAAATGTGGAATACTTGTTTCGAGAAGTTTTCAGCGTGCTGCAGATGAACGAACAGGCAATTTTTTTGGTGGTGGGCGATGGAAATTTGGGGCCGCGCCTGAGGCAACTGGCAACTGCAGCCGGAGTAGCGGAGCGAGTGATCTTGGCGGGCGAAGTACCGAAAGAAAAAATCAAAGATTATTATGCAGCGGGGAATATCTTTGTCTATGCCTCCAAGTCTGAGACGCAAGGGGTGATTATTGCCGAAGCCATGTACTCGGGTTTGCCAGTGGTAGCGGTCCGTGCCACAGGCGTGGAAGATTATGTGCAAGATGGTCAAACTGGTTTCCTGGTCAATGGACAGGCGGGCGATCTGGCGCATGCCACGCAGCGGCTTCTAGACGACTCGCCACTCAGAGAAAATTTTTCAGTTGCAGCGAAAAAGATTGCCACAGAGCATTACACCGCAGCTGTGGCCACGGAAAAATTGTTAGCGGTTTATGCCGACGCTATCGCCAGAAAGAAAAGAGATTAGGGATTATTTTTTCACTTTGTTCCACTCAAAATTCCACGGGTCAGTTTTGCGTCCGGGCGCAATGTCGGCATGACCCAGAATATATTTGATGCGGTAGCTGTTTTTAAATGAAGTTAAAAGTTTATTTAGCGTCGCATATTGTTCGTTAGTCGGTCGGTCATCCTTGGTCGTCATGATCTCAATGCCTAGAGAAAAATTGTTGACGCCCTGGCGTCCATCGGGCACCTGGCCTTCGCCGGCATGGTAGGCGATATTTTTGTCAGCCACCAGTCGGAAAATCTTGCCTTGGCGATCAATGAGATAGTGGGGCGCCACTCCATAGTCTTGGTATTCCTCCAGGAGTCGATCAAAATTGTAGACATCTCCGCCAAGAGCGTTGTAGGAAGAATGAATAATAATAGTGTCGATAGTGCGGTTGGAGGCCTTGGCATGACCCCAGGAGACTAGGTGCTGGGCGATGTTTGGCTGGTCAGTCACGGTGGTTGGTTTTGTGTCAGGGGTCTCCAGAACTGTTTGAGCCGGCTTGGGTTTGTCGGGAGCAGTCTCCGCCGGTGTGTCTTGAGATGTTGCAGCCGAACTATCAGGATCTTGAGAGATCACGATTGACTGGTCAGGCGTAATGTTTAGATTTTCATCATGGTCGGTCGATGGTTCATTGGTCACGGTGATTTTTTCTCCACTCTTGGTTGAACGCAGAAAATACAAGGCACTGGTGGCCAAGGCGATTAGGACTAGCAGGGCAATAATTATTTTACGCAGCATAGGGCTATTATAGTACCATCGGTCTCGTCCTTCAATCCGGCTGTACTTTCGGGATAGTTGGTATATAATAGTGAGCGTAATATGTAATGCGATTTTGGAGCCGCAGGGCTCGAAATCAAAATATTATGGGAATCGGATTAATTCTATTGGTACTTATCGGGATGGCGGTGGTTTGGCTTATTGCTGTTTACAACGGTCTGATTCAGCTCAAGAATCGAGTGGATGAAGCCTGGAGCGACATTGATGTTCAGCTCAAACGACGCTACGACCTCATCCCCAATTTGGTGAACACGGTCAAGGGTTATGCGGCGCATGAGAAGCAAGTGTTTGAAAATGTGACGGAAGCGCGTAGTCGAGCCATGGGAGCCGGGACGGCAGCCGGCAAGGCTGAAGCTGAGAACATGCTTTCCGGAGCGCTCAAATCGCTCTTCGCGATTGCGGAAAACTATCCTGACCTCAAAGCTAATCAGAACTTTCTGGAATTGCAGCGTGAGTTGACTGACACGGAAGACAAGATTCAAGCTTCGCGTCGATTTTACAATGGCAACGTGCGGGACTTCAACACCAAAATTCAAGTTTTCCCGAACAATATGATTGCGGGAATGCTTAACTTTACGCGGCGCGAATTCTTCGAAGCTGCCGCTGGAGAAAAAGAGAATGTCAAAGTAGCATTCTAGTCCCAAGGAAATTATGGCCAGAGGGCAGTATTTCGAGGGCAAGCTGGGAAAATGTCGCGGAGTCAACTGCGATAATTGTTGCTGCGATGATGATCAGGTTGAAGAATGGATTGTTGAATATTTTGCTTTTCACGAAAGGATAAAGGACTATCTGAAGTCTATTGGTATCGGGATAAACTATAAGGGCGATCGAGTCGAATTCAAGAATTGTTCTGACGGTAAGGATTGCAAATTTTTGAAGCACTCTTTGAACAAGGATTTTGATCCCAGGCCGATTGACTGCAAAATATACCCGTTCGTAGTCGATTGGGATTCGATTGATTTTGACAAAAAAATAGTCAGTCTCTATTACTGGGATGACACTTGCCCCCTGATCACAGAGGAGTCGATTACTGCAGAATTCAAAAAAGAAGTCGAAGATATCATCAAAAGAGATTTCTCCGCTCTGTTCTATGGGGCTATCTTCTCGGTAAAGTTTATGGATAAAATCAAGAAATGACTCTCTACACTCAATCGGATCGCAATACTCGTCTAACCTGGCTATACATCAGTGGCTTTCTGATCTTCGTGATTGGGGTGGGTTACATTTTTGCCGGGGCCATGCGCAATAGCGCGATCCTCTATGGCGCGGTAATATTTTCGGTGGCGATGAGTTTTGGTTCCTATTGGTGGAGCGACAAAATTGTCTTGGCCATGAGTGGAGCTAAAGAAGTGACGCATGATAATGGGCGGGAAATCTATCATTTGGTCGAGAATTTGTGCATTACAGCTGGTTTACCGGTGCCCAAAATCTATATTATCGAAGATACGGCGCCCAATGCCTTTGCCACGGGGCGCGATCCGCAGCACGGAGTAATTTGTCTCACAACCGGAATTTTACAGAAACTCGAAAAGGTTGAATTGGAAGGGGTGATTGCGCACGAACTTTCGCATATTGGCAATCGAGATATCCTGCTGTCCACGGTGGTCGTGGTGCTGGTGGGATTTGTGACGCTCCTCGCGGATTGGTTTCGCCATTTTGCCTTCCGCGGTCGACGCAGTGACAATGAGGGTGGCGGCCAAGCCATCTTCGTGATTTTGGCGATTGTCCTTTCAATCCTGGCGCCGATTGCGGCCACTTTGATGCAATTGGCCATTTCACGCAAGCGGGAATTTCTGGCCGATTCTTCGGGCGCTTTGCTCACACGCTATCCGGAAGGTCTGGCGCGAGCGTTGGAAAAAATCTCTGGCGACCAAGAACCATTGGAAGCAGCCAATCGCGCCACGGCTCATCTTTTCATTGTCAATCCATTCAAAGGTAAAAAAATGGCCAAGATGTTTATGACCCATCCGCCGATTGAAGAACGAGTAGCAGCCTTGCGGGGTCTGGACATTTCATAATATATCAAGCTTCTATGTTGCGCTTAGCTTTGGGGCATATCTTCACTCAGCATGCGCTGTTCAAGATGCAGCAGTATGGCCTGTCGGAGCAGCGCGTGAGAAGAGTGATTCGCGCTCCTCAAAGACTGGAGGAGGGTATCGTGAAAAATACTATCGCGGTCATGCAGCCAGTTTCAGAGAAGCGGGTAGATGGCAAAATGGTTTGGAAACAGGAGATCTGGGTAATGTACATACTGGCGAAGCACAAAGCTCAAAGCGCAAAACGCGAACAAAACACAAACAAGGCATCGAAAACTGACAAGATAGGACTTAGGCAACTAAAAATCATCAGTGCTTGGCGCTATCCGGGAGTCAGTCCCAAGCGGAACCCCATTCCCGAGGAAATTTTACGGGAGCTGGCGAGTCTGAGATAGCCGTGTGGACAAGTTTGGGCGCGACGTTTTGTGGATTCAGGGTTTTTGTGGTAATATCAGCGCAGTGGAAGAAACGGCTAAAGCCTAAAAACAGAAATTGACCTACATGTTCGTCAGTCAATATTTGGAGCAAAAAAAAGTTTCGCTCAGTGAAGAGAATCAGCACAAACCAGCCCTCAAACGCAAGGGATTGGTTTTTTTGATTTCGTTTTTGTTGCTGTTGCTAATACCTTTTGCTAAGGCTAAAGCGGTGGCTCCACTGGTTGCGATTATATTGGGCGCTGTTGTTATTGGAACCATCGTTTTTTCTCAAGGTTCAGTTAATCCTTTGTTGGCGCCAATCAATATTGCTCTGTATGCCGTGCTAGCCGTAATGGTGCTACTGATAAATATTGCCGGTGCAATTCTAGACGTAGCAGTAAACTCTCAAGCATATAGTCAGCTCCTGGCACATGAGTCGGTGGTTTCAATGTGGGGGTTCATCAGAGATTTCCTTAACATGCTTTTTATTTTCGCCCTGCTTTTCTCGGCCTTTTGCACTATCTATCAGGTTTCTAAATATCATCTCAAAAATGTGGTGCTATGGGTGGTTCTGATGGCGCTGTTGGTCAATTTTAGCTATCCGATCACACGATTTGTTATAGATGCAGCCAACATACCGATGTTCTATTTTCTGAATGAAGGTCTGACACCCAACAAAAATGGTCAGATCTCGCCTTATTTCTCTCCGATGACAAACATCGGTCTATTGACTGAGAAAGCTCTTTCGCCAGGAATAGCCAGTAGTATGAGTTCTGATACAACATTAAATCTAATTTTTGCAATTATATTCCTATTTATATTCATGGTGACATTGATGGGATTTGCCATTACATTATTAGTTCGCATGCTCATCTTGGTAATTCTTCTGATTCTTTCCCCGGCCGGTTTTACTCTATACGCTTTCCCGTCGACCAAACATTACGCAGGTCAATGGTGGGATAAACTCATGAAAACGGCTTTTCAGGGGCCAGTCCTGGCATTTTTTCTTTATCTGGCGATTAGTATGTTTACCATGCAGAGCGCTGATCTCGATGAATTCAAAGAAGGAATAAAGGCAAGCGGTGGCAATGTTGAGCAGTTGGTTATCCTGGGAGTTTATTTTTCAGTCCCAATAGCGTTGCTTTGGATTGGGCTGAGTATGAGTAGCACTATGGGTGCGGCCGGATCTGGTATGGCGATGAGTTGGGCCAAGTCAGCCGGAAACAAGGTGAGGGGGTTGGGCAAGGTTGCTTGGACTGGAACGGGCGTGCCTGGTGCAGCTAGCAAGTCATGGGAAGGATTCAAGAAATCCGGCAAATTGTTTGGCAAGCTGCCAATAATGGAGGGATCTGCCGCACGTGGTGATCGAGAAAGTCGTTGGGCTGCGAGAATTACGGGTGGTCGTGGAGCAGCTGCAGCTGAACGCGAAGCCGCACTTAATAGGCGGGCCAGGGAACGTGCCGACGAACACAAGAAATTTGGAACTGACACCGCTTCTCTTCATCAAGCACTGGGTAGTAATGATGCAGTTGAGCGGCGTGCGGCCTTGATGGCTAGTATGGACGGCAATAAGTGGCAAAACGCCGCACACCTTCAGGCTGCGCTGGCTGCTGCCAAGAAGTCAGACGGCAGAACCACTGACACTGAGCTGCAGAAACAGGTAATAGACAAGCTCAAGGCAGACGAAATGCATAATCTGGTCACGAATTATGACGAGCTGAGAGATGTGATGGCTGCTGCTGGCAATCCGGATGTTAAGAGCGCTATGACTGCCAAAATGCGAGATCAAAATGCTAAAACGCTCATTGAATACGAGGCTAATAATGGTGTTCGAAGCGCCGAAGAATCAGTTCGCGAGCATCTAGGTAAAATGAAGGCTGGAAAATTGGCTGATCAGAGGGGGATGCACGAAACAGGATTTCTGGAAGGCAATACTGCCGTTGGCAACGCAGTCGGGGCGCATTTGCATGGAAAAAATGCTGAGTATAAGCAAAAAATGTTAGAAGAAGGTCAAGATTCGGCTATAAGGGCCTGGCGTAGTGCCGGAATCGTTGATTAGAAATATTTTCAGAAAAAGTTAACAAAGGAGCAGAACTGTCATATGGAAGAATCGAAACTCGAAGCTTATTATTATCCCATGTTGGTGTCGGCTGTTTCTGGTAGGCCAAACACGGCGGAGGAGCTTGTCGCGAGGTGGAAATTTTTCAAGAGTCTGCCTCAAATTTTTCGAGACATTCTCATGTCTCAAGAGGTTCCTCTGGCTGTAAAATATATCTCAGAACAATATACACTAGGCGAGGCAAGAACGACCGAGCTTTCTCGGATCATAAGAGGGGTATTTTTTGGAGAATTAACCAAAGAGCAATTGTCACAGGCAGTGGCGCAACGCCTGGGTATTCAGGAGCAGCGGGCAGCTCAAGAAATTGCTAAACTGATTGACACACGGATACTCTCAATTACTCCCAAGCCGGAAGAGCCGGATCTTAGCGGACTGAATCAATTGTCGATCTCTGAGGCAATCCGGAGATATAAAGGTGTTGGCGAGCAATTGGTTAGTGCCAATCCTCTGAAACTTCGTATTTTTCCTTCGCCCGTTAAACCTTCCATCAAGAATTGGATCGCTGACTATCAAGATAATCTTGGAGTACAAAAGCACGAGATGATGGAGCGCGGAAATTACTTGTTCCACAGCGAGAATACTAAAAGACTTACCGCTGGGGAGCGTCAGAAACTGGGGATCGTGCTGAAGTCGTTGGATGACAATTCACCCGTGTTGGTCAATCCGGAATTGCAGGAAATAGTGTTTCCGCGGATGGAAGGCGGGGCACAGATGGAAACCCCAGTAAGCCAGGGTCCTGCTCAATCCCAAGGCGGAGTGAGGTTTTCTTCCTCGCAAACTTTGCCGGCTGAACGGGGTGCTGCGCCACAGCGCCCGTCACTCGGTAATCGCCCGGGCGGAGGGATGGTATAAAAATAGTGGTCTACCTGAGTTCATATCTAATTATTCCAAGAGTGTCATGCTGAACCTCAGGCTGGAAGTATAATCGAATCGGTCTCGGCATCTAAGATGACATTTTTCACTGATTTTTTGGCTCTATATAGTGTGAAAAAGCTATTATCAATTTTCAAACTATCATTTTTCATTTTGAGTTTTGCATTTTTAACTTGCACAGCTGTGCACGCTGGCGTTATCGACGACGCTCCCAAAATTACCACTATTCTCTATAGTGCGCTGGAATCGCTCTTGTCATTCTTCGGAATTATTGGTATAATAGGCACAGTGATAGCTGGAATCCTGTATTTGGTGTCATCCGGGGATGAGCATCTAGCTGAAATGGCCAAGCGAGCCATCACCTATTCAGTAATCGGGACAGTAGTGGCCTTCGGGAGTCTAATTGTCGTTCAGACTTTGAGTGCATTTTTCAAATAATGACGGTGGAAAATATCCTATGAAGCGAATTCTTCCGTTTCTCAGTGGGGCTCTGATGTTTCCCGGTTTAGCGTCGGCAGCCGATATAATTGTGAAAAATACTCCGACTGATGACTACTACCGCACGATTGGCAATGTCCTTACCTATTTTCTGGCAGTGATTGGAATTGTGTCGGTGATTGGGATTGCAGTTTCGGGCGTGCTCTATCTCACGGCCGGCGGGGATGAAAAGCGAGTGGAACGAGCTAAGAGTTGGATTGTCTACACGGTGGCGGCACTGGTAGTAACACTGATCGGATATGTGATTTTAAAATTAGTGAGCCGTTCGATTATAAATAGTTAATTTTTTACAAAGTAAATAACTAAAATAAAAACTGGGTAGTCGGAGCGAGAAAAGCTCAGGTTTTCCCAGAAAAGGAGGTGACACTATGAGAAACAAATTTAAAAAAGTAGCCTATGTCGTGTCATCGTCTGCGATTCTGGGAGCACTCTCAGTCGTGGCGGTGCATGCAGCGGGACTGGATGTTCCAGTGCAGGACTCAATGGCTAAAGCTGGGTTCTACACCCTGTTGCAGTATGTTCTGAATTTTATTCTGGCGGTGTTGGGCGTGCTGGGTATCGTGGGCATTGCCGTGTCTGGTGTGCTCTATATCACTTCCGGTGGCGACGAGAAGCGGACCGAGATGGCCAAGGAATGGATGCTCTATTCAATCATGGGCTTGGTCATTGCTTTGCTCGGCTACACAATCGTGAAATCGATTGCTAACCTTTTGGGCGGTACCGACGCAGCCAAGTTCTAGCGGTAGAAAAAAAGACTTTCCTAACAGAGGCACCCTAGGGTGCCTCTGTTTTTTGTCATAGACGGCATAGGCATGTTCGTGTATAATGGAAGCAAATATAAATACAAATACCTATGAAACAATTTTTCCAGCAAACCATGATTGTTAGTGTTCTGGCCACTCTTTTCGTTTGGGTTGTAGCATTGCCGGCGAAGGTGCAAGCGACGGCTAATTGTGACAGTGGCTTTGAGGAGATGTCAGGCGTGTGTGTTCCGACTGATACGGGACTTTCAGACAAGACAGTGGGCGAAGTGTTGCAAGTGGCGCTGGACTGGCTCTTGGCCACGATCGGGGTCTTTGCGATCCTAATGATTGCAATAGCTGGAGTGATGTATATTACCTCGGGCGGTAATGAGAAAAATGTAGAGAAGGCCAAAAACATGCTGACCTGGGCGATTGCCGGCCTGGCGGTAGCCCTCTTGGGTTATGCCATTGTGGCCACAGTTAATGGAATTTTGCAGGGGGATGATGTGTCGAAAGATTTTTAACAACCAAACAAGTTGCCGGTTATTGACAACGAGATAATCCTCGTGTATAATGGAGCCTGGAGATTGATGAGTGTGAAAGTTCGCGACAGGCGAACTTTTATTGTTAATAAGCCTAGAGGTTGAATAATAACCCGTTTAACTATTGCAAGTATGGCACGCAAGAAAACAGTAGCGTCAGACGAGAGTCAAACTGGCCGACTCGGCGAGTTTGGCAGTGCGATTGCACAAATTGCTGACGAAAAAGGAATTTCCAAAGACAAGGTGATTGAGACTATTGAAGCCGCCCTGGCTGCCGCTTACAAAAAAGACTATGGCAAGAAGGGTCAGCATATTCGGGCTGAGTTTGGTGAAGTAGTCGGTGACACCAAATTTTTCAAAGTACTAGAGGTGGTTGATGAAACCACTCGCGAGTTTCCCACTCCCGAGGAGATGGAGGCCGAGCCAGTCGAGCCGAAAGAAAAGAGATCCCGTCGGGATGAAGCAGAAGAGTCAGCGGGTATCGAAGGAGAAGTACGAATTCCGCGGTTTAATCCGGAGCGGGATATTTTGGTGGCGGATGCCAACAAAATTAAAAAAGGATCCAAGGTCGGAGATGTCTTGGAAATCGAACTTGAATCCAAAAAGGATTATGGTCGGATTGCCGCCCAAACGGCCAAGCAAGTTATTATCCAAAAGATTCGTGAAGCTGAGCGCGATGCTATGTTTAAGGAGTACAAGGAGAAGGAAGGGGAAGTGTTGAATGGCGTGGTGCAGCGTATTGAGGGACGCAATGTTTTTGTGGATCTGGGCAAATCAGTCGGCATTCTCTTCCCATCGGAGCAAATCGAATCAGAGCGGTATAACATTGGTCAGCGCATCAAGGTATTTTTGGCTCGAGTGGAAGCCGATCCTAAAGGTCCCGGTATTACCCTAAGCCGGACGCATCCAGACATTGTGCGCAAACTATTTGAATTAGAAGTGCCGGAAATTTTTGCGGGCACGGTTGAAATTAAGAGTCTGGCTCGAGAGGCTGGATCGCGTACCAAGATCGCCGTGACCTCCAAAGAAGAGGGCATCGATCCAATTGGCTCCTGTGTGGGTCAAAAGGGAACACGTGTTCAGGCCGTGATCGATGAGTTGGGTGGTGAGAAAATTGACATTATTGAATGGAATGAAGACGCCCGGCGCTTTATTGGTTCGGCTTTGAGTCCGGCCAAGGTTTTGAGTGTAGAATTGGATGAAGCCCAGCAGCGCTCTACGGTAAAAGTTCCAGAAGACCAACTTTCGTTGGCTATCGGACGCCAAGGACAGAACGTGCGTTTGGCGGCCAAGCTGACTGGTTGGAAGATTGACGTGGTGGGAGACAAGGTGATGGGCAGTAAAGAAGAGGTAGTAGTTGAGTCAGCCACGGAGGAAGGGGCTGTCCCGGAAAAAACTGAAGCTTAATCTTGTGTAATAAATAAGTGAAAGCTGAATTGCCAAATTTATTAAGCTACCGAAAACGCAGCTTAATGAATCAGCAGTTTAACTAACAAACAAATGAATTTGTGGCATGACATTTCAGCGGGTGACAACGCCCCAGAAATCGTAAACGTGATCATTGAGAATGCGAAAGGATCCAAAAATAAATACGAGATCGACAAGAAGACTGGATTACTCAAGTTGGATCGCGCCATGAAGACATCCCAGGACTTCCCGTTTGACTATGGTTTTGTCCCACGGACGCTTTGGGAAGACGGAGACGCCCTGGATGTGGTGGTGCTTTCTACCTATCCGCTTAACCCAGGCATTTTGGTGGAAGTTCGACCAGTGGGTGTGGCCAAAATGATCGATTCGGGCGAAAGCGACTACAAGATTATTTCGGTGCCGAAGCATGATCCGCGTTGGGAACAGGTCAAAG
>SCTJ01000024.1 GCA_004297805.1 Patescibacteria group bacterium
CCTTGAGGTGTGAAATATGCAGCTTCACCCCACTTTGTTTGGCCACCTCAATCGCCTCCTCAATTGAACTGGTGAGTCCACGCGACTCTCCGCGGACATGCGTAGCATAGACTCCATCGTTTTTGGATACAACCTCAGCCAGTTGGATCAACTCTTCACGCGTGGCACTGCGTGCGTGAGTGTAAATCAAGCCACTCGACATACCCAAGGCCCCCTCACGTAAGGCATCCTTTAACATTTTTTTGGCACTTTCCAGTTCTACCTCATTCAAGAGCCGGTTCTCATCATGAGTAATGCCCCGCCGCAGCGTTCCGTGACCCACCAAGGTTCCGAAATTGACTGACAATTGTTTGCGTTCAACCTCATCCAGAAATTCGCCCATACGCAACCAATTGAGACTAAAATTGGAAACATCCACCCACTTTTGAATGGATTGGATAATATCCTTATTGACCAGCGGCGCCAGTGATGAGCCACAGTTTCCCCCAATAATTGTGGTGATTCCCTGCCGCACCAAACTATCCAGGGTCGGCGTGGCAAAAATCCTCCAATAAGTATCCGAGTGATTGTTAACATCAATAAATCCGGGAACCACCAATTGACCGCGCGCATCAATTGATTCTTCGGTCAGCTCGTTGCTCAAGTCTCCAATGTCCGCAATCTTGCCATTCTTGATTCCCACATCTGCTCGATAGCGCGGGTTGCCCGTGCCATCAATGACTGTTCCGTTTTTGATAATCACGTTGAACATTTTGTGTTTTTGTTAAATTTGTGTTGTGCCTTCATTCTACTCAAAACGGGGCTCTTTGGCAAACAAAAAAGCGCCCTCTGGCACTTATCAATCAAGCATCCTAGGAGCGCCTACTTGTTGAGCTTTTTGAAATACAAATCCACATCGCTAATCCATTTGCGCGCCGCTGCCTGTCCGCCGGTGGCATTACAATCAGATCCACACTTCCAGATAATCATTTTTTCTGGGGTGTTCAATTTCTTGCTGCTCACCAAAAAGCTGATGCGTTTAGCCACAGTCTCCACCGCATCCTCGCGACTATCAAAACAGGTGTGTCCGCCCGTACCCATCAATTTGCGAATTCCCCGATAACCCCAGTAGTTGAAACAGTCCCGGCCATTCAATACTGGCACATGTTCACCCCAGCCACTTTCCTTCTTAGCGATACTGATCAGGAAGGCCGCCACTAATTTATCCTGCTTCACGATATAGGGTACCATTTCGGCAATAGGATAGCCCTTCACCATTTCGCGGATCCGCGCCTCAAACTCGTCTTTTTTGGTTTCCTCCAATGTTTTGATGGTACGACTAAAATAAGCATAAGTTTCGTCATCGAAGGCTTTATCAGCGAAAGCCACCTCATTTTTGGAGTCTGTTTTCGAATCAATGGCCGCCAAATGAATGGGGGTGCTTTCATTTGTTTTCGCCGAAGCTCCTTGCCCAAGATACTGATAGATGAAAGTCATGGACACCATCCCAATCAAAACTGCCGCCACCATAGAGGCATTCCAGAGCTGCGGCAAAGTCAGCCGGCCCATCCATTGGCCCGGTTCTTTGGCAATCGCCTGCAAATTATGAAAGCGCTTCAAAAGCGCGTTGGTCAACATATCATTTTTCCCCGGCCGATACTGCTGGTAACGGTTAACAATCCGGGAGCTCACATTGTCCCACCTTTTGACACTCCGGTCAAGCGGAACCCCTTGGTCAAGCAAGGCCTGCTCCTGGGGGGTAACATACAGCTTGGAGTCTTCCGTGAAAAACTCCGTGCTCTTTCGACCCCGAGAGACCAGCACCGGCTGTGACAAATTCCTCAAAAATAGCGTATTTCCGCGCTCCCAAGGCGAACTGACCGAGGAAACAGCGCGGATATCAGCTAGTGTTTTGTTGTTGTTTTTGTTAACCCCCATGATTGGCGGACTTTAATTCACCCTTATACTCCAGTATACAAAAAAACGCCTTGCATCACAAGGCGACCGACACCAGCAAAGCACTCTTAGCTATTGCAATCCGGCCTCAGCTTTGAAGAAATCAGTGGCTTCAACCTCACCCACAAAGCACTTGCCTCGCGCATAAACGAAGGGGACCCCCACCCCACCGGCCGAGGTATCGATTTGGCACCGTTTCACTGCCTCCATCAACAGCTTTTGGTTCCGCAGATTCTTCCACACCTCTAACTTCTGAAAAGGCACCTTTTCGGCCACCTTATTATCCTCCAAAAACTTGGATAGCACCTCGCAATGTGAACAGCCATCCCCATAGAAATAGACGATGTCCTGGTCCCAATTAATTTTTGGACCACTGCCAAACAAAGCAAAGGCCACTACTCCAATTCCGAGTAATATCCCAGCAAAGATCAGCCATTTCCCCAGTGTGGACTTTTCCATATGCCATCTAGTATATAATACAAATTTATCTACGGCAATAAAGCCGCTGATTTAAGGGCTTTGTCTATGTTACAAATCCACCACACTCCTCGTTCCACTATCTGTCGTATAAACGGCAACGTCTCCATAATCGAGCATTGCTTCTTGTTGGCGACGACTCCAATAGCCTTCAGAAACGCAACCATGTTCGGGAAAAAATCCGGCTAGGTTGAAGCAGTTCTTCCCATGACTCGCCCGGTCATCTATTATTTGATCGGTTTCCTCCAGATGAACCAGGAAACGGACAAGCCATTCCTCGGGCGTAATACCTCGCTCATTTCGATATTGAGAATCGGTGAGTAGTGTTTGCAAAAATCCTCTAGCAGACACCATGGCTTCAAGTTGCTTGCGCCCATTAAGGGTCTTTCCCTCGTCCCTATCAGGAATGTTCTGACCAGGTTCAACCAGGGTTACGAGGAAGCCAGGGAAAGACGCTTTGCCTCGCAGAAATTTGGCTTTTGTTTTTCCACCATGTTTTTTGGGATCGAGATTTTTAGGAAAATATTTAAGTTTTCCGGAGACATCGGAATTTTCATATCCCAGCCAGTATTCTAGCGGGGCCTGCTCATTTAACTCGAGTGGGATCAAGGCCTCATCGGGGTCATCCTGGTTGAACTTGGTAGCAAAAAGTTTTCCCTCTTTGTGATGCATGAGGATCGCTTTGGACAAAGCCTTGGTTAACTTGTAGAGCGGAATGGCAAATGGAGTAATCTGCAACCGCGTGAACCCCTGTTTCATTTTTTGTCTGAGCTCGGGACGAGATTGAAGCTCCCGAACAATTTGTTTGAGAGTTGGAACATTATATAGCTTATCGTCTATGCCTTTTGCGACCTGTTCACCCGACGGCAATATTTCTAAAAGACCAAATCGCGTCAGGGTTTGCACTTGAGAAATATATTGCTCTTCCAGTTTTTCTAGAGGCAGTTCTGGGAAAAGCCAACAAGTTTCGTGAAAATTGGTAACCTTATTTTCTAGTTCCTGTTGGATCAATCTAGCCCCATCAAGGTCATCAGCACTTAAAGCCACCTCAAAATCAACTTTAAGTTTCTGAATTTCCGCAAGAATCGAAGCGAGTTGGTGGCAGGTAGGTTGCATATATGGGTAGTGTATCACTTATTGTGACCCGCCTAAAGTCTACAGTTAATTCTAAACATCTACGGATGAACCTCGCACTAGTACGCATATGCGAAGTTGTGCGAGGCTGTGGTTTCTTACCCCCAGAATAGACCCGGGACTAGGCTCAATATTTTAAGTATATACACATGTATATACACGTGTATATACATTAGTATAGCATTTTCGGATACCAAGCTATCCAATCTCTTGAATGTTTCGTTTCTTCCATAAAATGCCACCGATTCCAACTAGCACGGCAACCAAGGAAAAAATTTGTCCCAGAGTCAGCCAACCCCAGAACAAGCCCAGTTGCGAATCCGGTTCGCGCACAAATTCAATTGCAAAACGGACCAGGCCGTAGCCAATAAAATATAGCCACAATAATTCACCTTGCCACCTGGCCTGGTTACGGATGGCCCACAGCAGTCCAAACAAGACCGCGCCCTCCCAAAAAGCCTCATAGATCTGTGAGGGATGGCGCAGCAATCCCAGCGAGTCGCTCGGGAAATACATGCCCCACCACCCATCAGTTGGCCGACCAAACAACTCACCATTCAGAAAGTTGCCGATTCGACCAAAAAAATAGCCAGCTGGAATCACCGGCACCACCAGATCAGCCAGTTGCCAAAAAGAAACCTTGCGTTTGCGGCAAAACAAAGCGGCGGCCAAGACTATA
>SCTJ01000025.1 GCA_004297805.1 Patescibacteria group bacterium
GCTCTTCCGATCTGGTCGGCTGAAGCGAAACAAAACGATTTGGATCAGCCTTGTCGCGAATGACCTTCTCACCTTCATATTCAAACTGGGCCAGCTGATTCTGTTTGCCCGCCCGATCCAACTCCATCATGGTCTTCAGGTGCGCAAACTCATGGAGACTCGCAAAGAAAATTTGATCGATGGTCATGCCAGTCTTTTCTTTGGCCTCTTTGAAATAGGGCACACTCAGTACCACCTTGTCAGTGCCGGGCTCATAGTAAAATCCCTTGCCACAAACAATTTTGAAGGGCACCCCGCGATAGGTCAAAAACGCCCCGAAGTCATCGAGGTGTCGATCAACCCATGCCTGCATTTCGTCCCGAAGCGGCCAGAGCTCCCGGGGAACTCCGTTTTCGTCGATGTTTGGATCTCGCTCCGGCTTTTTTCTTTGGCCTGATTGATCGGGAGCGGCAGCCATCTGATTGAAACCTGGCTGATTGCGCATCAATGTTTTACACGACTAAAAAAATTGCGAAAGAAAGCATTGCCGCAACTCGTTATAGCCTAAAGTCCGCAGCCGCCTTCACGTTCTACGGTTAGCCCAACATCCGACCGAGATTCACACAGTCTTCTGACTCAGCCTCTTCCTTAGGAAGTCCGCTCAACCACTCCTTAGCACTGACAACGAGGTCTTGGATTTCGCCTTCCACTCTGGTCTGGAACTCCTTGAGTTCAGCTAACTTCTTCTCGGTCTCTATTCCACCGACTTTCTCATCCGCCTTGTCTAACAGCCCCACGGCGTCCTGTCCGACTGAAGCAAGATTATAACTTGGTTCCCCTCCTCCTGGCATTTTTGGCATATTGGCTTAAATTACGCTAATTATCTACTGATTGCTATAAAAACTATTTTTTACCTGACATTAGCCCGGAAAGAAACCTGCCCTTTTCCCGGGTTCCGAGTGCTTTCGCTTTGGCAGCCGTTTTGGCATCAATCTTGCCCATCCGCTCGTGGAGATCAATAAGGGTATTATAGAACTTATCAATTTCTTCGACAAGCTCTTCTGCAGCCATCGGATCTGTCTTCATTTTTTCCGATAATTCTCTCAGGCGGAAGCTTCTGAGCATATTTCTAAATTCAGTCACTTCGGCCGCTGTTTTCCAGTAGCTGCCATTCATCCCGTCAATTATCTCCCCCATAGTGACAAACATGTCCTTATATCTGGCCACCTCCTCCGGACTCAAATCTTCATGAGCTTTGGCTGACCGCTTTTCTTTCCGGATGACTTCCCCAATGGACTTATATTCCGCTTGGCGGCGGGCTGGCAGATAACCAAACAAGAGTTGGAGCATTTCGACTGAGGAGAAATATTCCAAGTGATAACCCCCGCCCTCCACATTGAGCAGCGAAATCGATTCGCCGTTCTGCTGGATTTTTTTGTATTTTTCCACCCGTTTGCCAGCTTTGCCAGTTACCGGATCGAAATCCATGGCAGCCGAGAATTCCTTGATGTCGGTGCAGCGCTTGTAATCCGGCCAGCCCTGAGTTTCTGGAAAAAATCCAGCCTTGGTCAGCACGGCATAGATAATGGCCTGTTCTTTGGGATACTGATCATAGCGTTTCACATATTTCCAAAGATAATATTCCAAGTCCATGCTCATTCCATAATCACGGTATTCTCCCACCACCTGATCCAGCAATTCGCGCATAGTCAGATTAGCCTTCTTGAGTTCGCTGGCCAATGATTGTCCCGTGCCATCCCCCACCAACCTGTCCATGTTGGGCAAAGATGGAAAATGGTCCGCTCCCACTTTGCCTTCAAACAAATTCATGATCAGCCGCGCGCCCATACTCAAACGATAGAGATCTTTGAAAGTCGAGCTACGATCACCGTCTTTGACCAAAAGTTCCGCCCCCAATCGGTCATTGAGCAACTTGACCAGCAATACTTGAAAAATTTGATCCGCCTTAGCTTGGCCCTTGGAACGCTTCACGAATTCAAGCATTTCCGTGTCACCCGAAAAAGCTTTTTCGCTCAACTTATCGCTCTCCAGTCTTTCCAAAAGTCCCGTCATATTGGCTACTGCGTCTTGTTGTGGCAGATAGCGCATCTGGATCGGAATCACTCGGCTGAAAGCGGCTGCGTCCAATTCATAGGAAGCGCGCGCCCGTTTGTCAAAGCGTTCTCCAATATTGCCGGTCCACATCACACAATAGCCGGAACGAATCTTGAAATTTTTGATATCGGCTTTGGTGGCAATCCGCTCGCCTATTTTCCTGGTCAGCAAATCATTAAAAGAAATCAACACTTCCGGCGAAAGCGCGTTGGCTTCATCCAAAATCAGCGGCCGGCCCTCCATCATGGCTTGATACATATAACCCAACACGTAACGCCCTTGCACTGGATTGCCGAACAATGTGTCGACTTGCTCTTCGATATCATCCACCACCTCCTTGGAGAGCTTATCCTTCTGCTCTTTGGCATACTTTTGATATTTTTTCTCATCAAACCATTCTCCAGTTTTAAGCAGCAACTCTCTGTTATATTGATCTCTCAATACTTTGTCAGTCACTTGCTCACGCAATGTTTTTTTGTCACCGATAATTTCCGAAATAATGTCTCCAATCGGCAAGTCGCCAGAAATTTCTTTCTCGATTCCCATTTCCTGACGAATCAAATTGAGTGACTCTCGAGAAGAGAGCTTCCTAATCTGGAAGCGATCCAGGAAGGCATCCGGATCAGTATGCTTGCTACCCGCCACCACGATCGGTTCTTTGCCCACATGATAACGCGCGATATGCCGTGCCAGAGCCGTTTTGCCGGTTCCGTAGTCACCAGTGAAATAGACAATGGTCGGCGGATTCTTCTTGAGCGCTGGCATAGCCCGTTCAATGATTTCTTTCACATAGGCCGTTTCCACAATCTCTCCCTTATTGAGCGCGCGATACAACACCTCCATTTCCCGGTGGTAATTGACATAGGCCGACACCAAGTCGTGATCCACAAAGTTTTGTGTTTCATCATAAGTTTGTTCTACTCCAAACTTGAAATCGCGTTTCAAGCGTTTGCGGGTGACCAATTCTAATCGTTTGGCGCTCGCGTTCACCTGAGCCGTGTCGCTGCCGTATTTTTTGGCCACAGCCGCTGGGCGAATCACCACGTCCCCCGAACGCGCCGCCTTACCCGCGCCAATGCCTTCTTTCATCGCCCGAATATTGCGGATGGCCTGCTTTACGTCGCCTCGGTTAGCTTGCTGGTAAGCTTTTATCAGCAGTAATTCATCCTCTGATATAGCCTCCGTCTCCCGCAATAACGGGTCAAACCGCAAGCTCAACTGGTATTCTAATCCCGTAAGCTTCCCAATGGTTTTGAGCTCGGCTTTCTCCTGCAGGTCAGTTCTCACCTGAGTCGCCCGCTCTTTGTCCCCCGCGACCAATCCGTCCTCATCAGTTTGTTCCATTTTTTTCAACTCTTCTTTGAGAATTGCGCCGTGAAGTACGTCAACCAAAATAGTCGGGCATTGCTGCTGCAATACTTTGAAATCAGCAAATAATATATCCCTGCCTTTTCGACTTCTCACCGCCTCTTGCAAGGAGACAAGGACACCCATTTCTGCCTGAAAGGCCCTAGCGTCTTCTTCAGTTTCAAAATCGGATCCCTCCACCTGGGGTGGCATGTAGGTCGATAGTTCTTCGTTGCTCAAGTGTTGCTTAGTCTCATCAAAAATTGAGAACATTTCCTCATGCTTCACTTTCCAGTCATAGTAAACTTGCTCGGCCGTTTGTGCCTCTTGCATTTCCAACTTTGGGACTTCAGAAGCATTGCGCACCTCTGGATGCTTGATCACCGGAACCTCTCGCATATTTGCACAGTTAGAATATCTTTTATCTTGCCCATATTTTAACACAAAAAACCGCCCGCGACCACAGAGGGGCGGACGATTTTCCAAAATCGAGGTCTATCGACGCTTCTTGTTTCGGCTCACTCGGATGAGGCCAGAGCAGGGTATAATTTCGATGCCTTTCTTCTCAAGTTCGTCCAAAAACAGGTTCATCCCGATGGAATCGGAAGAAATGTGGCCCGCAATCACCACGTTGAGGTGAGCCTTTTCAGCTTCTTTGCGATGTTCCTCGCTCATATGCATCCCGATAATCGTGCCTACTCCCGCTTGAGACAATTTTTCGAACATCTTGGGACTACCCTCAGTTCCCCCAGTTAGTTCAGTCAGTGCAATTTTGCCGGCTCGATTATCCTCAGCTCCCGTGAAAAGGCGCGGTCCCACACCCTGCTTAGCCGCCTCCTTGTATTCCGGGATTTCCAGCAGCGATTTCAGAACCTCACCCACATATTCTGGTTTATCTTTGGTGAGTTTGGCTTCCACAAATTTGGCTACCAAGTTGTCACACGGAGTATGCACATTGATAAGACTCAAATTGAGTAGTTCGGCTGTTCGCACCACCTTAAAATGATTGGCTGGATTCACTCCCCGACTGACTTCACTAATCCGAATTTTCATGAGACTCTCAGCTACATTAATCGGCACGCCATATTGTGCCATGACATCAGCCTGGAGATGCATCACATCATCCAAAGCTGCCAAAGACATGCCCACCGGATGATGACCAATGAACGCATCCACTGGAGCTTTCGGATTATGATTGGAAAGATAACGCGCTACCATGAGTTCAGCGCTATCAGCATCAACTCCCGCCATCACTCGTTTAATATTTTTTACCCCATTGTCGAAATGGATGCGCGAATCCAAGAATGGGTTAGTGAGCTTCTCTTTGTCGAAAATTTCCTTTTCGTCCTTGGACAATTTATCATATTTTTCCCGCTGTCGTTTCAGAAGTTTGTCGATCCGCGACTTGGACCGAAAGTCATTTTTAATCCCCATTTCGGTCCCCAACTGGTGAATTTGTTGTAGATTCATAGTTATTATTTTAGCCAAATTAGACTAGGGTAAGTGTAGCGCACGCCTTCGCCCGAGGCAATAGAAGCCGCCTTTGACACCCGGCCCACATTTGCTACACTTCATCCCACAACTTTGAGCTAGAAACAGCTCAGGAAAGGAGGGATTCATGAGCCATAAGCTCACCCCAGATGAACAACTGGCTACGATCAGATCAGTACAGACTTACCTCGCGGCGATCAAGACCGTAGCGGCCAGTCAGACCGGGTTGGAAAAGCTCCGTCTGCTCACTGGGTCGGAGCGACTGAAATGCCAGGTGATCACACCGCTCAACAAGGTGTCGCGGTTGCGTCCCTCGGGCAACCGAGTCGGCGAAGCCCTCCGACGGGTCGAGGACCTGGTCGGAGCCAGCAGCGGCGACGTTCGCCGAATCATCAGCAGTCCGCAGTTCGCCCAAGCCATCAACTTGTTGGCTGACGCGACGAGCTGTCGACCCGATCCGGAGGAGGTAAGTTCCCTCATCCACGAAATTCACGAGGTGGGATAGTGACGAACCAGTCACCGCCCCCCAAACACCGAGAGCGCACCCCGCCCTCGGTGTTCCATTTTTATAAGCAAGCACGCCCTATTGAGCCTGGACAATCCACCAATCAAAAGCCATATCTTCCGCGGCTGGCTCAGCCAGCTTGATAGTAAAGGAAGTGCCTTCCACTTTATCCGTGACGCTCCACGTAGCTGGCGTGACCGCATTGAGCGTGCCAAAAATCTTGCTAGCACTCGACACTGCTGTCGTTGATACCACCACACTCGTTTCCCCAACCTTAATCGATGCCGTACCGATTGTTTCTGCACCTTGAATAGTTTTGATAATGATTTCTCCTGTCTCAACTCCGTTGACCAGCACTTTTTCCGCACTCAACTTCCCAAGGATATCCACGTCTCCAGGGGTGGTGACGCGGTCGAGTCCTAGGAGCAGCTTCAGATTGTCGAGGTCTTGTTGGTGGAGGTCCACTTGGGCTAGGAGGACATCTTGGTTGACTTGGAGGGTGAGGGAGTTGATTTGTTGTTGCA
>SCTJ01000115.1:5000-10651 GCA_004297805.1 Patescibacteria group bacterium
TTACACACTGCATGCAATCTCAAACAAATGAGACGACGCCGAGCAGTTTTTCAACTGCAGTCAGGATTTCCCCTGTTTGGTATCCCCAGAGGTTGAGACGCCAAACTCAAACTGAAAGTCCGAGCTGACACTCAGCTCCACCCGAGTAACCAGAGGAAATTGTTTGTCCCAACTGGCTGTGGTAGTGGCATGGGAGAAGACTGGTGGTCCTGCCTACTATTTGAGCCGTCGACTGTCACAAAGAAGAGCAAGCTCGACTCAGTTGACTATCAATGACCCAGTAAACATTTTTGAACCCCAGAGAGTACCCAATGGGCCACAGCTTGTTCCAGCCGTTTACCTCTGAACAGTTTCACGCACTCTTGAACTCTCTCTTCAAAGTTCTTTTCAACTTTCCCTCACGGTACTTGTTCGCTATCGGTCTCGTAGCCATATTTAGCCTTAGATGGAGTTTACCACCCACTTAGAGCTGCACTCACAAGCAACTCGACTCAAGGGAAAGCTCAACCCACAGTCAGACGACAACCATACAGGCCTCTCACCCTCTATGGGCAATTGAAGCCGCATTCCAACGGACTTGGGCTGTACTACCAACTGCAGGAAATGAGCCTCCCAAACGCCACATTCCCAAACATCCATAAAGAATGAAGGGTTCAGCGCTGGGCTCTTCCCGTTTCGCTCGCCGTTACTAAGGGAATCCTTTTTAGTTTCTTTTCCACCGCTTAATGATATGCTTAAATTCAGCGGGTGACCCTGTCCAATCTGAGGTCTAAGATTAGGGTTTTTTCGCTGCCTGAAGGTTTTCTCCAACCTGCAATAGATTGGGTTTTCAAGTCTTGCAAAAAAGTTGCGATACAACACATCACAATCAATACATTTCCAGTCCTTGCAGCCAGTCTAATCCAGTTGTCAGCCAGTTAAGGCTGACACTCCTTCATAAGACAAAGCCTCTGAAAGCTTCCCTGTTCCAGATCCACTCCCCTAGAGGTGCAGACTTTCATAAGAGAAGATTCCAGACCAGATAAATTGAAGCAACACGCGCATCACAAGGGTAATCGCCTTAACATGAAAGCTAAAGAACTTGAAGCAAAGTCCGAGCTTGATAGATGGTCTCTTACAAAACTGAGGTTTCTATTGTCTGTTGAAATTACTGAAAACTCGGGGAAATAAGAACAAAGTCATAGATCAGACATCCCTTTTTGTGAGGAACCCTGAATGTACGGATACAGACAGTGTGGAACCTCAAGACACCAATCGTGCTAAGTTCATAGAATCTCCCGTTTGCCAGCCAGTCAACAACCAACAGTTGTTCAAAGTCCAAACAAGCTACGAGGTCCTCACAACATCGTCTTTTACTCTCCAGCAAAAACACAAATCCAATGCCAACACATCTGTCAATAGACACGAAGACACGATGCTCGCCAGCAATCATAAACATACACCATCAAAGCATATCTGGCGCCTGGATATACCAGTAAACCATGCCTATGCCAACAGTGCTAAGAATATGAAAGGGACCTCAACTATTAATCGACCCTCAGATGGGCAAGACCCTAGCCCGAAAGCTAGGGACACAATATGTGTTCAACAAGTAGCGGTTTCATGAAGCCCTGCAATTCGCCATGCTTCACGCAGTTGGCTGCGTTCTTCATCGATCTACGAGCCGAGTGATCCACTGTTCAGAGATTTTTCAATACATTTTTTGGACTTGCCCATTACAGACAACTCCACATCACTCGCCAACCTTCTCTCAAAGAAAGCTTATAGTCAACCCACAAAGGTAGACCAGGCCAGTAACAAATCCAATACCAACACACCTATCAATAGGCACAGAGGTACGATGCTCGCCAGCAATCAAACTCTACTGATACATGTCTAGCCCAGTAAACTATGCCCATGTAGTCAGCAGCAATATGAAAGGGACTTCAACTTTCTTTCCAGTACCAACACACCTGTAAACAGGCACGAAGATACAATGCACACCAGCAATCACCCTCCACTGACACATGTCTGGCGCCCAAAGAACTTGGTAAACCATGCCCACGTAGTTAGCAGAACTGTGAAAGGGACTCCAACCCGCATCACCAGCTATAAAAGCCTTAGACACTACAAGTTTTGAGAAAACCTGTTAAAAAACACACACTTACTAACCAAGCTGGCTGGCTTTCAGTGAGTTTGGGTAAAGCAAGCATTTCGCGAGCAATACCTGAACCATATCCACAACGGGACCACTGCTGGAGAGGAACTGTCATGGCCAAACGTTGGAATCTCACAATGGATCATCTCAAAATAGTGTTCAGCCATGATCAGCAGCAATGGATTTGGATTTTATCCCCGGACTTGGAGCTACAAAGTAGCTCAATTCGGCACTCAGCCCCGAAGTCCTCTCATTTCACATATTCTACCAGCCTTTTCATCACCTTGCAGACAGTGACTGTTCAGTGATTACTAAGAACTAGCCTCTTTTTGCCAGTCTTCTTTTCATCAAGACCAAGAGAAGGAGTTCACGTCACTGGGACTTGATACATTCTTGCCAAGAAATATAGATGTTGTTCAGGACTTAACTGTTGCAAGTGTATGAGAGGCCCTTATCAATCTCCCCAAGGCGCATACAACTTATACAAGTCTTGCTGCTAACCTTGCACTGAGATTGGACTTAATACAGCTTGTCAACCAATATTACCTGTCTGACATCAGACTTGCAAGTGTATGAGAGGAACCCTGGTCAACTCCAGCTCAAGACTTGATTACTTAAGAACCAGCAGTGATCCTTCCGCAGGTTCACCTACGGAAACCTTGTTACGACTTTTACTTCCTCTAAATGAGGCAGTTTGGACATCTTCCTAGTAAACCAACGCAACCGTGAAGCCGCATTAGCACCAGTCTGAAGTCCTCACTAAATCATTCAATCGGTAGTAGCGACGGGCGGTGTGTACAAAGGGCAGGGACGTAGTCAGCACAAGCTTATGACTTGCACTTACTGGGAATTCCTCGTTCATGGGCGACAATTTCAAAGCCCAATCCCTAGCACAAAAGACATTGCCAGGGTTACCCAACTCTTTCGAGTCAGGAACACACGCTGTACCTTTTATTGTAGCGCGTGTGCGGCCCAGAACATCTAAGGGCATCACAGACCTGTTATTGCCTTTTCTCATGCAGCTTGAAGCTGCCTTGTCCCTCTAAGAAGACAATGTGGACCCTGCTATCCACTGCCTAGTTAATAGGCTAAGGTCTCGTTCGTTATCGGAATTAACCAGACAAATCACTCCACCAACTAAGAACGGCCATGCACCACCATCCACCAAATCAAGAAAGAGCTCTCAATCTGTCAATCCTTCTAGTGTCTGGGCCTGGTGAGGTTTCCCGTGTTGAGTCAAATTAAGCCACAGGCTCCACTCCTGGTGGTGCCCTTCCGTCAATTCCTTTAAGTTCCAGCTTTGCAACCATACTTCCCCCGGAACCCAAAAACTTTGGTTTCCCGGAAGCTGCCCTGCAGGTCATTTAAGTACCCCGACAGGATCGCCAGTTAGCATCGTTTAAGGTCAGAACTAGGGCGGTATCTGATCGCCTTCGAACCTCTGACTTTCGTTCTTGATTAATGAAGACATTCTTGGCAAATGCTTTCGCAGTAGTCCGTCTTGCAAGGATCTAAGAATTTCACCTCTAACCTTGCAATACGAATGCCCCCGTCAGTCCCTTTCAACCATTACCCCAACTCAGTGAACCAACAAAACAGAGCTGAGGCCATGTTTCATTATTCCATGCACAACTATTTAGGCATTCGCCTGCTTTGAGCACTCTAATTTTCTCAAAGTAAACTGTCTGGTCTCAAGGGGCACCCAGTGAAGGGCACCCAAGAGATCCAGCGATAGGTTCGGATCAGGTAGTAGCACTGTAAAGTGAACCACCTGCCCAGAACTGAGATCCAACTACGAGCTTTTTAACTGCAGCAACTTTAATATACGCTATTGAAGCTGGAATTACCGCGGCTGCTGGCACCAGACTTGCCCTCCAATGGATCCTTCTTAAAGGATTTAAATTGTAGTCATTCCAATTACGGGGCCTCGGATGAGTCCCGTATTGTTATTTTTCGTCACTACCTCCCCGTTCTGGGATTGGGTAATTTGCGTGCCTGCTGCCTTCCTTGGATGTGGTAGCTATTTCTCAGGCTCCCTCTCCGGTATCAAACCCTGATTCTCCGTTACCCATTATACCCATGGTAGGCACATAACCTACCAGCAAGGATAATAGATCAGATATTCGAAAGAGTCGTCGCCAGTACTAGACTGTGCGATCTGCTCAAAATTGTTTAGATTCACCAAACTACGGAGCCGAAGCCCCGATTGGTTTTGATCTAACAAGAACGCTCCTTCCCAAAGGGTAGGAGCTTCTTTTTCATGTATTAGCTCTAGATTTTCCAGGGTTATCCAAGTAGGAAACCGGAGATCTAAGGAACCATAACTGATGTAATGAGCTGTTTGCGGTTTCACTTTTATCAAGCTTATACTTAGACTTGCATGGCTTAATCTTTGAGACAAGCATATGACTACTGGCAGGATCAACCAGGTATCACAGACAACTGCCCCTTATCTTCTCGCTCCACGCCAACAGACGCTTCTTCGCAATACTTTCTAGTCACCTGAAAGGACTCTAACCCAACAGTGCAGTGACCATCATCGGGGGTTGTGTGTCAGCCCATACGATCTGCCCCTGTTCGTACCCAACACAAATTGTACCCAGTTTCGCTTATCGAATGCTGTTACACACCAGTTCTGTAAGCTGCACTGTGAGCGTTTTTATTCGGCCCTCACACATGCAGTGACAGTGCACAAACGGTTGCGTGCCCCTGTTCTTCATCAACTGTCGACGCAGTGATGTTATCCTCTCATTACTTAGGACCAGTTATTTTAGTATGCTGACCTATTTTATATCAACTCAACTTTCAACTCTCATTCAATTCTCTACCCTTAATGGAACACTGTCCAGTCAGAGCATTACAGTTCATAGCCAGTGAATTACATTTCACTTCTGTGGTTATAATCATAGAGTACCAAAATATCACTCCAACTCCTCCAGCCTTAGGCATGCACA
Organism: Patescibacteria group bacterium; assembly: GCA_004297805.1. Classification (GTDB taxonomy): domain Bacteria; phylum Patescibacteriota; class Minisyncoccia; order Moranbacterales; family SCTJ01; genus SCTJ01. Next base: position 10,092 of record SCTJ01000115.1, read on the forward strand.
TGGGCCTGAGAACCAGGTTCCCACCCAGGGCATGACATCTATAATGCCAAGATATAACAGCACCCACTTGGAAGTTAGGGACTCTAACCCTTTCTTCTACTCACAAGCAGCCCTTCACACTCTGGCCCTATCCCCAGGTCGTGCTTTCATGAAGGGTTCAAGACATCCAAGGCATCACAAACATACCATGTAATAGACTTCCCAGGCGTCACAAACTTCATTATTGACTTCCCAGGCGTCACAAACACACCATGTAATAGATATCCAAGGCGTCACAATCAACCTTACAAACTTAACCTTAAGCTAGTACACACATGGCACCAGAAAACTCTAGTCTACCACACACATACTACCAGCTCAGGCATGACCAACCAGCCATACTCAAGATAAAGGTACAAGGCACACCACTCGTCACCCTCCACTGTTACATGTCTGGCGCTCAAATATATTGGTAAACCATGCCCACTTTTTAACATGTCTGGCGCCCAAATATATCGATAAACCATGCCCATATAATCAGCAATAAAAGAGTAACAGGGAGCACAACTTTTCAATACCAA
>SCTJ01000026.1 GCA_004297805.1 Patescibacteria group bacterium
ACCCAACACTACCCCCCAAGCCAAACCTACCGGCCCCCAAGTGGGCACAAAAAATAGCACCCCGATAATAATTCCGACATTATAAAGAATGGGCGCAATTGAATACAACAAAAATTTCTTGAGCGACACTAGAACGCCGCCGAAAACAGCACTAATCCCCAACAGTAGCGGACTCAAAAACATGATGCGACTGAGCATGACCACCGAGCGCATGCTTTCTTCGGAAAAACCCGGCGTGACTAGATGCATGACCCAAGGAGCGCAAATTGCAAAGAGTAACGAGATTCCAGAAATAACCAAGGCCGTTAGATTGAGAATGCCCGCCGCCGTTTTCCAGGCATCCGACTCTCTTTTTTGGGCGACGAGACTTGTAAACACTGGGATGAAAGCCGCGCTCAAGGCCCCCAATACTAGCAGATTATAAATCAAGTCCGGGATGCGGAAAGCCGCATAATAAACATCCAGCGTTTCGCCGGCTCCAAAATGCGAAGCCAGCATCCGATCACGAAAGAGTCCCAGCACCCGACTCACCACTCCCGAAAAGGCAATAATAAAAGCCGCCGCAGTCACCGACTCGGTCGGACGATCATTCAAAAATTTTCCGTTAAGCAATTTGCGAATCACAACAAGCCTTTTACTGATTGAGAATCACTGGTCTAGCCACAAAGGTCGTTCCCCAAAATCGATCCACTGCCATATCAGTTTCCCATTGTAGCGCATTTTCCGTAACTTGCAATTGATCGGATGAAACCCAGACTGATTTGAGACTGCTCGGATAGCTAAGCTTGGTGGTGAAACGGCTGCCCAAGCTGCCAGATTGCTTTTGCGCCAAGAGCGAATAGGAGCCAGCCAATTTCTCCGCATCCTCCGTTACCGCTATGCGGAACGGCAGCAAATAGCTATAGCGTATTTCAACCGTTTCTTGCGGACTAACATAGGCCCAATTGGCAAATACCGTTTTGCCCGCATCGTCATAAATGCGCGTACCGGTCGTCTTGTCGATAGTCATATTTTGTTCTTCTCGCTCCACCCACGGATCACGCTTAAACCCCAGGGCTGCATAATCAACGCGTGGTTCATTCGCTTCGCGCGTATAGCCTTCAGCCGTGAGCAGTTTGGATCCTTGCGGCACATAGACTCTCAAATAATCTGGATTCACCCGATTCCACCAATCATAGGGAGTCTGGCCACCGGTGTGATGCCGCGTCACTGTCACCGTATCAATAATCGAACCGTCTTCCTGAATTTCCGCGACATGATCAATTGATTCTTCGATCACTCCGTCGGTCTTGAAACCATTAATATTAGTGTTGACCACACTCAGATAATCACGCGGCGTGGCCCGCACTTCGCCTGACCAGCCTTGTGTCGAAATTAACTGCTGCAATTGATTGTTTTGATAGGCGAAAAGCAAAATGTGTTTTTCATTCAGTGCTTGCACCAACGCATTGGCTGCCCCAAGCGCTGTCTTGAGATCGCGTGAACTCAACAATCGGTCGAAGACCAATGGTGCCAGATCTGAGAGAATCTTCTTCGGTTGATTTCGTTGTTTGTCATAGTCAACCTCAATCTCCTGTTGAGTTTCAGCCACAAAATTATCGGCCGTGAGCGTGACGCCATAGGCTGACATTTCAATCGGTCCGGTAATTTTGAGCAATCGTTCCATCACCGTCGGCGTCACTGTGATCACGCCATCCACTGTTGGGCCGCCGGTTTTTTCATAGAACACAATTGCCTCCTTGGCCGACATAGGAAAATCTGGAAACCAATTGCTATCATGCAAACTCCAGTTGGTGCTAATTTTTTGGATGGGACGCGGTGGCACAATCCAATCCTTGAGTTGGCCATCAGGATTGAAAATACCATCAATAAAAAAATTGCGGACATGGCCATCACTAATATCCAAAAGGCCATAGGAACCAATGAAGCCGCCTGTCGCCCGCATCTCTTGATTATTCTGAAACAGGAACAAATATTTGCGCGGACCATTGCCGCCCAAGAGGTCAACGAAGATATGACTATTATTCAAAAAGCTGTCGACTCCTGCCGTAATGATTGGCAGCTTGTCTTTGACCTCCATAAATTTCGAGCGTTGCGCCTCGGGAATGTCGTCAATATTCACGTTGTCTACATGCTCATTGGCCGCTGTCAATTCTGTCTGTGCCTGGCGCAATTCGCCCTCGACCGCTTGGAACAACTCAAGCAAAGACGCCTTCCCCTCCCCCTCTTGCAGCCGAGAAATTTCTCCAGCGGCTGCCACCAGATGTGCACCCGCCGCTGACACGTGCTTACCAATCTCCACCGCGTGCTTGCCCGTGGAGAGTTGTGAGACAAATGGAATATATTTGGAAGTAAAAATAAAAAACTTGCCCATACTATCCAGCTCCGCTGAAGCAGCCGCGAAACGATCCGAGGCAGCTGTCAGATCATTCGAGGAGACCACAAAATTTCCAGCCTGCAGAGCGCTCAGTGCTCGATTCAAATTCTCCAATGCCTCATAACTCGCATTCATGACTTTGCCTTTGATAAACATCCCGCGACCCACAAGCGCGAAGCCCCAAACACTACCCATGAGCAACAGCCCCAGCAATAGAAATGGCACCAACTTTTTGATCGGGCTTAGACGCAAATAAATTTCCGAGGGAAACAAAAATTTCCTCAGTCGAAACTGGCCAGCCTCTCCGTCGACTTCAGGTTCAGTCGCGACTTTCGAAACACGCGACAATTCTTCGGCTTGAGACTGATAGAAGTTTTCCACCTCTTTTTCAGAAACGCGCCGCACTGAAACCCGGTCGCCGAAGCTACCGTCAACCTTGTTTTGATTTCTATTATTTTTAGTTAATCCGTCCATGCGATTCTACTCCTGAAGAAACAACCGCCTCGTAAATTTTTTTTGTCACCTTGGCCATGCTTTGCCAATCATATTGTTTGATTTGCTGCCGACCTTTTTCGATCAAAAAAGCTCGCAATGGCTGGTCAGTGAGCACTCGGTTAATCGCTTCGGCTATTTGTTCCTCTTGCGTGGCATCGAAATATTCTGCCGCCCCACCCAGAATTTCGCGCATACAAGCATGATTCGAGGCCACCACTGGCACTTGTTCGGCCATCGCCTCGAGCGGCGGCAATCCGAATCCCTCGTAGAGCGAAGGAAAAACATAGGCCTCGGCTTGTTGATAAACAGCTGGCAAATCTGATTCCGCCACAAACCCCGCAAACCGCACTCGTGGAATAGATTCTCGTTCGACTAACTTTTGTAGTTGGTTATAAAAATAATCGGATTTGCCAACCAACACTAACTGCAACTGAGAATGTTGTTTTTGCAACAACAAAAAAGCTCGCGCCAATCGTTCCAAGTTTTTGTGCGGATAAGCATTGCCGACATACAAAATGTACGGTTTCAGTATACCATAGGCGTGCAGAATTTTCTCCGTAGCTGGTGAATTTTGGACGATCTCGGGCATTCCACAGCCTTCATGCGTCACCACTATTTTTCGCTCCGGGATTGCATAGTGCGATAGGATATCTTTCTTGGTGAAATGGGAAACAGTGATAACGCGCTCGGCCCGCCGCAGCGCCGACCAAATGACCCAGCGATAGGCCAGAAATTTGCCCCAGTAGCGCAGTGGGCTAAGGGTTGAACCACGCCGAGTAGGAAAGTGCAATAAAATCAAATCATGAATTGTAATCACGAATTTTCCCCGATAAGCCAAAGGAACATTGAAATGCGGAAAATGAACCAAATCCAGTTTGGCCTTTTTGAGGAGGCGCGGCAGATGAATTTGTTCGGCCAGCGTGTACCATTGATAGTTGGCCAAAACTTTTTGGAAATTTTTATTCTTCGGCTGATACTCGTCAAAATTTTCCTGACGCAAAAAAATCACGTATTGATTCTTCGAATCAATCCGTTCCAGTTGCTCAATCAACTTCTGAGTATAACGCCCCAGTCCCTTGCCCACTGAGCCATAGAACCGAGCGTCAATGCCAATTCGCATACAACAATTCACTTTGAACTTATCCCTATTATACCCCCGAAAAAAGGGAAAGGCGAGAGAAGAAAAATCCTAGCGTTGACATGGGCATTATTTAGTATAGGTTGAAGTTATGGACAGCAGCTTGAAATCACGCAACGACCTGGCCTCTTGAAAGGAGGGGGCAGACTATGCTTATACCCAGCAGCGGGAATCTTCGGGATCTTTTGCCCGGAGAAAAGTGCGGCCTGTCAGCCGTAATCAACGTCGACGAAGCCGGACGCCTCGCCCTGGTGAAATCTGCTCTCATCGTTCATCGCGGTGAAGTGGCTTTCGGGGCAGTGAGCGTCCACCAAGGCAAGTTCCACCCTTTCAAGAAACGGGGGTCGGTTCACAAACGCCTGGATGAGGTGGATGCGCAGCGCGATCTGCCTGGCCGAGTGGCCATCGCTCACAACCGCTACGCCACGGCCGGTGATCCGGACGCCCGGAAGAACATCCAGCCCCTGGTCTGGAGCGAGTCGCGCTTCGGAACTCCGATCGCCATCGCCCACAACGGGACGCTGGTGAACCATCTCTTGACCCGCAAGGAGCTCCTTGACCATGGTGCACTC
>SCTJ01000155.1 GCA_004297805.1 Patescibacteria group bacterium
ATTATGTCGGTGACTGATGCATCCAGTGTCACTGTAGGAAGCCGCCGCGGCTCTCTTTTCAAGATCTCTTCCACGAGGGCGTATTGGCTTTCGTATATGTGGGCGTCCGATATGGTGTGAACGTATTCACGAGGCTTATAACCCATGATCTGTGCAATCATGAGCGTGAAAGCGGCGTACTGGATGATGTTGAACGGAACTCCGACAGGCATGTCGCCGCTTCTCTGGAAGTGATGGACCGAAAGCTCTTTGGCTTCCGGAAATGCCAGGATGTGTATGTATCCATGACATGGGGCGACTACCACTTTCCGTGTCAGTCCACTGTGTTGGATGGCATACTGGGGGATCCATGGTGTGATGATGTGCGTGCGCAGGTAAGGTCTCTCCTTGAGTTGCCGGATGACCTCGATGATCTGGTTGAAGGGCTTTCCTTCGGAAGTTGGAAAGGCCGCCCAGGCTGGTCCATATGAACCGGGACCGAGCTCTCCCGGTGGAAGGCCGAAGTCGGCGCATTTTTCCGGCGTAACCCAGCGGTTCCACCACTTACAGCCCCATTTCTCGAGTTCTTCCTGGGTATGTGCGCCGTGCAGGAAGGCGAAATGCTCGGAGAGCGCACCGGTCATGAGTTTGGATAGGTCTCGGTCAGGGATCAAAGGGAAACCGTTCTCAAGATCATAGCGCAATTGGAGTCCGGTGATCATCCGGGCTCTTTCGCCGTGGATCGGTTTTACTTCTCTACCTTCGCGCATTATGCGCGCTAGCAAGTCTCGATACTGCGTATCCGGTGTTCGTTCGGAGGATGGTCTCATGTTTTCAATATTACAGGTTTTTTTCTTTTTTGACTATTCTATCCTACTTATACTCCTAGTTCTGGACATTTTCAAGTAATGATCATCTATTTTGACCTGTGCATAACTCCGCTTGCAAAGCCGTTGACAGGTTTTGTGCGCGGGTATAAATTGGTTTATGGAGCCTGTAACACAGGTCTTCGAAGCAGTACGACAACAGTATGGCATTAGCACGAGCTCCTTAAGGGAGTAGCTCGTTGTTGCCTCCGGCAACGCGAATAATTGCCCCATGGGCAATCTTGGTGGCAGGATTTTCAAACCAGCTAACGAACAATGGCTCGCGTGATGCGCACCCATAAACTACCAAAAAACGCACAGACGCGTTCAAGCGTGTGCAAAAAATTAAGGGTGTAGGGCCCCAAAGTAGGGAACTGGCTACGAATTCCTCCCATTGACAAACAAAAACGCCGGCGCTCGAGTGTCGAACGGATCATGACTTGGGACAGACAAAGACTTTCCAACGTCCCTCCCATTTTCCCGCCGCATCATCCAGTCGTCCGGCGTCCCCTTCCGTCTCATTTTGTCTAACATGTTGCTTGGTGAGGCGACGTGAGACGACAGGGCCTGTGCCGCAAGCATGGGCCCTTTTTGTTTGGAAAGAATATGATAGGATTGACG
>SCTJ01000177.1 GCA_004297805.1 Patescibacteria group bacterium
GGCGCATAGCCCGCTTTTGATACAGATTGCCGGATCGGTACCGTCCACGCGCGATCTGATCGAGCGAATTACGCAGGCGGTCTCGGAGGACGCCCCCTTGGCCCTGAATAAAGGGGGGATTATCAAGCCGGGGTATGCGCCCAAGCTCGATCAACTTAATGACTCGATCCGCGAAGCGCGGCAGTATATCGGGAATCTGCAGAAGATCGAACGGGAACGAACCGGTATCGCCAGTTTGAAGGTCGGTTTCAATAAGGTGTTCGGATACTATATCGAAATCACGCGGGCCAACACCGCCGTGGCGCCGAAAGAATATATCCGCAAGCAGACTCTAGTCAACGCCGAACGGTATATCACCCCCGAATTGAAGGAAAAAGAAGAACTGATTCTGGCGGCGGAGGAGAAGATCTTCTCGCTGGAGAGCGAGCTGTATCAGGCGCTGGTTGACGCGCTCGGGGTGCGAATCGGCGAGCTGGTGCACACCGCGGAACTTCTGGCCGAGATCGATCTGGTTTCGGCGCTGGCGGACCTGGCGGTGGAGCGCGGATATTGCCGGCCGGAGATATTCGAAGATGAACGGCTGAGCATCACCAACGGACGGCATCCGGTGATCGAGGCGGTGCTTCCCGCCGGGACGTTCGTGCCGAACGATATCCATTGTGAATCTGACGGACAGGCGATCATGATTCTGACCGGCCCGAATATGTCGGGGAAATCGACTTATTTGCGACAGATCGGCTTGATTGTCATTCTGGCGCAAATCGGCTCGTTTGTTCCGGCCGACAAAGCCCAGATCGGACTGGTTGACCGGGTGTTCACGCGGGTGGGAGCGCTTGATAATCTGGCGCGCGGTCAGTCAACATTTCTGGTAGAAATGATCGAGACCGCCAACATTCTCAACAACGCCACCAGTCGATCGCTGGTATTGCTGGACGAAGTGGGAAGAGGCACATCGACGTTTGACGGACTGTCAGTCGCCTGGTCGGTGGTGGAATATATCGATGAGAAGCTCCGGTGCCGCACAGTTTTCGCCACCCATTATCACGAATTGACCGGGATGGCGGCGCTTTCGCCGCGGGTGCACAATTGCCAGGTGGCGGTGAAACGGTGGGAAGACCGGGTGATATTCATGCACAAAATCATTCCGGGCGGGTGCGATGACTCGTACGGAATCGAAGTCGCCCGGCTGGCTGGTCTGCCGCGACC
>SCTJ01000027.1 GCA_004297805.1 Patescibacteria group bacterium
TGTAGATGCGGAAGGTCAGGGTGTGGGGACCGTCTGAGACGGGGTTGCCGGAGGAGTTGGCCAGGAGGCCTTGGTAGTTGATGGATTGGTTGACGGCCTTGGCGGGAGAGAAAGTGATGAAGGTGAGGAGGAAGATGAAAAAAGGCAGCCGTAAAAAATACTTCTTAGGCATGCAATTTTCTTTTTCTGTCGCCATGTTCATGCGTGAATTTACATTTGCCACGGGCTGGCTGACGGAGACACTGGGGATGTTGGAGCCGATGGAGTTGCCGATCCGATAGTTGAACCCATACCATCAGAATATTTTTTCAATACTAGTTTTTTCTTGACAGCCGTTAGTCGACGCACATCCAGTGCTTCATCCCAGCGGTCACCCTGCACTCCGATAGCACTCAGAGCATAATCTCCCTGTCGCAGAATCAACAAATACCTTCCGGCCTCATCCGCCACAGTCCGCATCACAAATCGGCCAGTGGCACGATCGGTCAGACGAATGGTGGTAAACGGTGCCACCGCGCCGGCTTCACCCACCACCTTGCCCCAGCCCTCCTGCTTCATGGAGAAACGCCGCACTGTTCCAGCCAGGAGATAGGCCACCACAATGCCCGCGTTGGTTATTTTGTTTGGACTAACGAATAACGCGAAAATGCTGACTGCGAAACCGACATAGAATAGAGCCGACAGCGAACTATAACCAAATCGAGATAGAGCTTTTTTAAATTTGGCCCAGCCCAATGAACCAACGGGCGCCCCAACTGCCACCCGTGACCGCATAGGAATGTTGATAGTAATGAGATCGGGATTATTAATATCCAACTCGCCGCCATAATAGTTATCAGAATACAGGGTGCGGAAGTTTTCTTCTTTGGTTACTGGCTCATAGCCGTCTCGGGAAACCCGCAAGGTGTACTTGCCCTGGGGAACCAAAAATACATAGGCCCCATATTTGTCAGTCACCCGCCGCTCCACGAAACGTCCCAGCGAATTGTAAATTTCCACCGAAGCTAGCGGCAATACACGATTGCTGTCCACATCATAGACAATGCCCCAATCCCTCCGACGACGGAAGATTAGTCCCAGCAAGCTACCAATGGAGTTAGTAATCAAGAAGAAGATGTCTTTCAGCGAGCTCACTTGAAAAACGACTGGCAAAAGTGAGGCTGTCGCTACCGCGGTGCTAGCCACACTCACCGCCGGCGCATTATCCTCCATCGTTTGCGTCACCGCCTGCTCAACTTGTTCCGCGTTCACCCCAGCTTGCTCGAAAAGACCTTCGATAGTAGACGAGATAATATTCTCCGGCTCAACTATCTTTTCGGTTTCCACTGGCACATCCACGGGAGTTTTGTTGTTCAAATCACACGCGTCCCCAATGCCATCATGATCCACGTCCTTTTGATCAGGATTGGCTGTGGACGGGCAATTGTCCACGTTGTTTTCCAAGCCGTCGCCATCGCTATCCAGACCCGCGTCACATATATCCCCCACTCCATTCCCATTGCTATCCGTCTGGTCAGCATTGGGAGTCATCGGACAATTATCTGAACCATTTGCAACTCCATCGCCATCCGTGTCTGGGTCGCAAGTATCGCCCACACCGTCATTGTCTGCATCCTTCTGATCCGCGTTGGGAGTGTCCACGCAATTATCTGAACCATTTGCAACTCCATCGCCATCCAAATCGCTGTCACAGGCATTTCCGAGCGCATCGCTATCAGTGTCGAGCTGGTCTGCATTAGCCAGCACCGGACAGTTATCTGAGCCATTCACTACGCCATCATTATCCAGATCGCTATCACACGCGTCCCCAATTAGATCGCCATCACCGTCTTCTTGCGCTGGATTATAGTTCGATATGCAGTTATCCACATCATCCAGTATCCCATCACTGTCGGTGTCATTCACCACCGGCGGTTCACAAGCATCGCCCACGCTATTATTATTACTATCCTGTTGATTGGCGTTGCTCACCAAAGCACAGTTGTCGCAGGAGTCACCCACGCCATCACCATCACCATCATTTTGATTGGCATTGCTAGTCGAAGCGCAATTGTCGCAAGTGTTGCCCACGCCATCGCCATCACTGTCTTGTTGGTTGCTATTGCTATCATCCTGACAATTATCACACTCGTCTCCCACGCCATCACTGTCGGCATCATCTTGGTTGGAGTTACTGTCATCTTGGCAGTTGTCGCAGGCATTGCCTACCCCGTCGTCATCGCTATCGCTCTGGCTAGAATTGCTGTCATCCTGACAGTTGTCGCACACGTCTCCCACGCCATCACTGTCGCCGTCCGCTTGGTTGGCATTGGAATCGCTAATACAGTTGTCAACTCCGTCCGCCACTCCGTCACCATCCTGGTCAGCAAGCGGTGAAGCGAGGCTATTGTTCCAAAATCCGGCCGACAGATTATTATTCGTGCCTAAACCGCCACCCACACCGGCTTCACCCGCCGTGTCGGTGACTTGATAGTTAGGAGAAGTACTGAGTGCTCCGCCTGAACCAACCACATCGGAAACCATCTGATAGTTTGGGCTAGTCATGGCTGCCCCGAACGCTACCACTGGGATAAGCAATAGCCCCAGAATACCAAAAAATAGAGGACGCATTTTGTGTGTTATTTTAAGATTTTTTTAGCCGCTCTTTTGCCTGCATTGTAGCATCTTTGGTCTGAAACGCCAAGCGGGCAACCGACGCTAATTCAATATTTCCTCCATTTTGATCTCATGGATAACCCCAGCACCTAATGAGGCAATTTTTTGGAAGGCCACTTTGTCCAAATCAATGATGCGACCTGGCACAAATGGCCCGCGATCGTTGATGCGCACAATCACCGACTTGCCATTAGCCATATTGGTCACCCGTACATAGCTGCCGATAGGCAACCAGGGGTTGGCAGCGCTCATGGTACCTGTAAAAGCATACCAACTGGCCGCTCCCAAGTGAGCTTTGCCCACTTTCACATAGGTGCCCTCGGTCACGATTTCGGTCACTGGCTCCTTTTGACGCTCCTGACTGAGCTTTTTGCGTGATATTTCCTGGCCATTGTGATAAACCACCTTATAAAGCAGCTTGTCCTCCCCCGCCTCCCCTTTTTGGGTCACCTTTTTTTCACGCCAGCTCATTTTGTCGTCTGACTTCACAATCTTTTCAAAAGGAACATTCTTCATCACTGTCTCTTCCCTGATTTCCACGCGGGTGATGGACACCTTCATCCCTTCGCGCAAGGCACTCTCGCGAGTGGGCACCAAAATATCGTCTTCGTCCAATGCAATTTTTTCTTCAGTCAGCATTTCGCGCACCGTGCGTCCGATGGTTACGATTTTCCGCGTATCCTTTCCGTCCACCAGCGTGATATGGCGAGCATGCTGGATTTGAATTATCGAACCATAAGCGAGGGTACTATCAGGCGCCGGAAACAGCCTGTCCTGCTCACCCAGCGAAAACTGCATTTCCTCGAGCAGTTGCTCTACTGTTTCTGTGCGTGTTTCCACCGCACCCATTGGCAAACCATCAACTACTATTTGCACGCGCTTGGCGGATTGAGAAAAGGTGTCCACCGCTTGTGACACCGAGGCTGGCCAGACAGAAATAAAAGCCAAAACCACCATTAACAGTAGTTTTTTTGTGGCTCCGCTCGCCCGCGCAAACAGCCCTTTTATATGCGTACAAGCTCTCATTGGATACTCATCATATCAAGAAAACCCGCCCGTCGCAATTGGCCGCTTTTTGGAGAGAATTGACGAGCCAGTGCTCCCAGCTGTATTCGGGAGTTATGAAGTATATACTAATGTATATACATTAGTATAGCATGAGAACGTACTCAGAGGTTTCGACCTAATGTGAGTGGCGACTAGGATTGACTTGTATCCTGAAGGCTCAAGCAGTTATAGCTATAATCCGTCCGTACCTGCCCGAAACGCTCCGTGTATCGGAGCGGGCGGGCGACCGAGACGCCTGAAAATTAAGCGAAACGAGCGTGAAGAAACTGCGACTAGCGAAGCGTTTTAGCAGTTTTAGCGAGTGCAGCGTTAATTTTCTCGCCTCGTCTTCGACTCGTCGAAGCGGGCCGTCGAGTGGAGTCAGGATCGGCGCTTTCTTTCTGTCCACTTTCTTTGGCGCCAAAGAAAGTGGACAAATAATTTGACTGCTCTAGGTATTACTCCGCCTTGAAGCGATATTGGATGGCCTCCGCAATGTGAGAGGGCGCAATTTTTTCCGCTTCCGCTAGGTCCGCAATAGTTCGGGCAATTTTGATCAGGCGAAAATAGGCCCGGGCGCTGAGCCGCATGGTCGACACAGCACTACGCAAGAGTGCCACGCACTCCTGGCTTAGCTGGCAAAAGCGCTTCACTTGCTCGGAATTCATTTCGCTATTGGTAATAATTTTGAGTTCAGCAAATCTTTGTACCTG
>SCTJ01000028.1 GCA_004297805.1 Patescibacteria group bacterium
TCATTATTCGACATTTGGAACAACAGGGCCACAAAATCAAGGTTGTTTCCTCCAATCACACCTATGATTTGCTGCGTGACAAATGTGATATTCAAAAGGTTTTCGGATTGAGGTTTGCACTCAAGAATAACGAGGTGAAATATGTGCAAACCTTTTTTCGGAATTTGTTCCACTCGCCCCAAGGCCTCAAGGATATTCAGGGGGTGCTAAAAATCTTTGGAGAATTCAAACCGGATATTGTCCTGTCTGATTTCGAGCCGATTTCAGCTTTTGTTTCGCATCTCAAATCGGTGCCGTTGATTTCAGTTGATAACCAGCATCGGCTGACTCGCGTGGCGGTTTCTTACCCGCGGAAGTATTGGTCGGAGGCTCATCTGGCCGAAGCGGTTACCACTTGCATGGTGCCGTCAGCCGATGCCTATGTAGTGCTGGATTTTGCGCAGGATGAAGTGACTGAGGAAAAAACTTATTTGGTACCGCCCATTTTGCGGCCGGCAGTTCTAGCTTCGACCACCACTACCGGAGAGCATGTGCTGATTTATATCAGCGGCGAGTTCAAACGCTTACCAGAAGTTTTGAAAAATCTAGCCATTCCCTTTCGGGTGTATGGTTGGGATGAAAATAAAAGCGAAGGCAACATCACTTTTTGGCGCAAAGGCGCAGGCGACTTTTTGGGGGATCTGGCCAGTTGTCGCGCGGTAGTTGCTAATGCTGGCTTTTCTCTGATTAGTGAGGCGCTGCATCTGGGTAAACCCTATCTGGCCATGCCGATCGGCGGACAGTTTGAACAAGTGCTGAATGCCTATCGTTTGGAACAACTGGGCTATGGCGAACACTGTGATATACTGAATCAAGAATCGATCGAACATTTCCTGGGAAACATGGAAAAGTATCGTCAAAATCTGAATCAGTATGAGAAATTTGGGAATGAACGAGCGCTCAAAAAAATTGACGAACGGATTAGTTATTTTGCCAAATCTATATGAGACTTGAAAGCTGGAGAAAATTTAAAAGTTTTAACGATAATCATCCAGAAAAACTTGAGGACGAAACATTTTTTGGCAACCAGACAGAAGAGGAGTTTGGAAGTTTATTGTGGAAAACTAAGCGAATGGGCAATACGGCTTATGACGACAATGGAATAATTCCAGAAGGGCCGCTACGGAAATTTCCAGTTTTTGTCAAAAAAAGTGAATACGAAGTTTTTAAGCAACGGGTTTTGATATAAATAAACTAGCATGAAATTATTAATAACTGGTGGCGCCGGATTCATCGGGAGTAACTTTATCCGTTATCTATTGGAAAAATATCCAACTGACCAGGTCATCAATCTGGATGCTTTGACCTATGCGGGTAACTTGGCCAATCTCAAGGATATTGAAAAAAATCCAAACTATCGATTCGTGAAGGGAGATATCACCAACAAAAAATTGGTGAGCGAATTAATAGCGGAATTGGATGTGGTGGTGCACTTGGCTGCGGAATCGCACGTGGATCGCTCCATTATGGATCCGGAGGCTTTTCTCAAAACTAATATTCTGGGGACGCACACGCTCTTGGAAGCGGCCCGGGAAAATGGTCTCAAAAGATTTCATCACGTGTCGACGGATGAGGTGTTTGGGTCGCTCGGTCCAAATGATCCGGCCTTCAACGAAACTACGCCCTATGATCCGCGCAGTCCTTATAGCGCTTCTAAAGCTGCCTCTGATCATTTGGTGCGCGCCTATTTTCACACCTACGGATTACCAGTGACTATTTCCAATTGTTCCAACAACTACGGCCCCTACATGTTTCCAGAGAAGTTGATGCCGCTGTTCATTACTAATTTACTGGAAGGGAAAAAGGTGCCACTCTATGGCGATGGCTTGAATGTGCGTGATTGGCTGTGGGTGGAGGATCATTGCGCAGCTATCGATTTGATTGTGCGTCAGGGTAAAATTGGAGAAACCTATTGTATTGGTGGTAATAGTGAAAAAACCAACAAGGAAATCACTTATAAAATATTGGAATTGATGGACAAGGGAGAGGAAGCTATAGAATTTGTGAAAGATCGTCCGGGACATGACCGGCGCTATGCCATTGATTTTTCCAAGATCAAAAACGAACTCGGTTGGGAGCCGCGGGTCACTTTTGCTGAAGGCATGCAACGCATGGCAGAGTGGTATCGAAACAACGAAGCTTGGTGGCGCGATATCAAGAGTGGCGAATATCAAAAATACTACGAACAACAATATGGCAAGTAGGCGAATCACCGTTTCTGTTACAACTGTGTCGATGAACGGTGGCATAAATGACTGGCAATCTCAGGTAGCAGAATTGAAAAAGTATGGAATTGATGAGGTTTCTGTTTTTCCAACGGCACTTCAAGAGTCAGGGCGCTATGATCTCTATGCAAGCTTAATGGGTGCTGGAGTTAAAAAAATTCCTCTGTTTCACTTAAAAACTGAAATGAAAAATGAGGAGATTGATTTTTTGTTGAAGAGTTTTGATATTGAAACTTTTAATCTACATTCAACCAACAAATGGCCGCTGTTGCACGATTACACTAGGTGGAAGAGTAATATTTTCCTTGAGAACGGAAAAGAGGTCCCGCATAGTAAGGAACTCGAAGAATTTGCTGGGCTGTGTGTGGATTTTAGTCACTGGCACAATGAATTTTTGTTAGAAAATGGTGATTATTGCGCTAAAATGACGGATAATCTGGAGAGGTTTAAAACAGGAGTGACTCATTTGTCGCCAATTAAAAAGGAACTTCTCCTAAATCCTTTTGTTAACATCAAACAATATGACTCGCATGTTCTGGGGGATTTAAGCGAACTGGATTATCTCGTGGGCTATAAAAAATATTTGGCCCCGATCAATGCGATTGAATTGACTAACTCAATTGCGGAGCAGTTGAGAGTTAAGGAATATTTGGAAAAAATGCTAGATTAAAATAGGGGTATATCGAGCAAGGTATTATGGAAAACAAGAAAATATTATTAGGCCTAACGACCACCCGTAATTCAGATTGGCGGGGCAAGGTCGAAGAAGCCAAGCGTTACAACATCAGTGAGTTGTCGCTTTTTCTGACCGGACTCAATCCAAATGAGCGCCAAGAAATTTACCAACTGCTCGAGAATTCTCCGGTGACTAGCATCCCGCATGTGCATTTGCGGAGTGACATGGAAATAGGCGAGCTAGAATATTTGACAAATCGTTTTCGGACTCAGGCTTTTAATATTCATTCACGGTATTCCACTTATCCATCTATCAAGGACTACTCCAATTTTATGTCTCGGATTTATGTTGAAAACGCCAGCGTCGCACCGACGGCCGAAGAGCTAGCGGACTATGGCGGGCTATGCGTTGATTTTTCGCACCTCGAAGCAGCCAGGGCTCATCAGTTCAAGGGTTACGAGGATTTTTGGCCGTTGCTTGATCAATATCCCATCGGTTGCTGCCACCTGTCTCCTTTCCCGAAAGCCAATACCAGTTTTGAAGCTTTCATGGCGAGTGACTGGCACTGGGTAGATAGTTTGAATGATTTTGATTATGTGACGAAATATCTTGACTATCTTCCGGAATTGATAAGTTTAGAAGTGGCCAATCCATTTGAGGAGCAATTATTAATTAAAGAGAACCTGAACAAGGTTATAAATAAATTAGTCTGATTTTATGCAAAAGATTTTGATTATCGGTGCCAAGGGAATGCTGGGCCAAGAATTAGTAAAAGTTTTTCGCCGGGACAAGCAATATGCTGTGACAGCCTGGGAGATGGCTGATTTGGATGTAACGAATCAAAAGCAAGTTGCGCAAAAGGTCGGAAAACTGAAGCCAAATTTAATTCTCAATACAGCCGCCTATAACGCAGTGGACAAATGCGAAGCTGACCAAAAAGAATTCGCATTGGCCAAGAAATTGAACGGCGTGGCTCCGGGCTATTTGGCCGCGGTGGCCAAAAAGATTGGTGCCACACTGATTCACTATTCCACAGACTATGTCTTTGATGGCTCGCCGGAGATTGATCTGGAACCAGCGGGCTGCACGCATTCTTGTGGCTCGTGTCATCTGCATGAAAGCGCTGACCAGCGAAGTTTGCCAGAAATTGGCTTTCGCGAAGATGCGAAACCCAAGCCAATTAACAACTATGGCAAATCAAAATTAATGGGCGAGAGAGCGGTGCAAAAGGAAAAGGGGAAATATTATATTATCCGCCTTTCAAAATTATTTGGTCTCCCCGGAAAAAGCGAAAGTGCCAAACGAAGTTTTTTTGATATGATGTTGGAGGCGGGAAAAAAGAACAAGGAGGTGAAAGTGATTGATGAGGAAACTGACTGTTTCACCTATGCGCCAGATTTGGCCAAGAAAACCAAAGAGATCATTGAGGCCAAAAAACCATTTGGTGTTTATCATGTGACTAATAGTGGAGTGTGCACTTGGTATGAAGCTGTCCAGGAGCTCTATAGGCAGGCCAAATTGAAGACAAAAATTATTCCCATCAGTGGCGAAGAGTTGCCGCGTCCGGCCAAACGGCCCTTCATTTCAACACTGATCAACACCAAATGTAACCCACTGCGGAGCTGGCAAGCGGCCCTGAAAGAATATCTGCAGCAGTCGGCGAAAAGCTTGAAAAAATAATAAACTCGGAGTAATATAGTGTTCCGGAGCTCATTGAGACATATATGGCCAAAACACCGAATATAAGGAGGAAAAAAGAGATGAAAGGGATCATTCTGGCGGGCGGAAGCGCTACCCGGCTTTATCCTTCCACGCTGGTGACCTCGAAGCAGCTCTTGCCGGTCTACGATCGTCCCATGATCTTCTATCCGCTCAACACGCTAATCCGGGCGGGGATTAGGGACATTCTGATCATCGTGGCCCCGGAGCACTCGGGCGATTTCATGAACCTGTTGGGGGCGTTGTTCTTCAATCGGGGGGTGAAGATTTCCTTTCAAGTGCAGCAAGAGCCGCGTGGTCTGCCAGAAGCTTTTATCTTGGGCGAGAACCACATCGACGATGACAACGTAGCCTTGATCTTGGGGGATAACATCTTCCAGGACGATTTCTCCTCGGTAGTGCGGGATTTTCGTTCGGGTGGCCAGGTGTTTGCCACCCAGGTGAATGATCCCGAGCGTTTTGGGGTGGTGAAGTTCGATCGCCAGGGGAAGGCCAATCGTATCGTGGAGAAGCCAGACTCATTTGTCTCTGACTATGCGGTCACCGGACTCTATCTCTACGACTCACGAGTGGTGGATGTGGCCAAGCGACTCAAGCCGTCACGGCGGGGCGAGTTGGAAATTGTTGATCTGCACAACTGGTATTTGCGCCGTGGCGAGCTGAAGGTGAAAACCTTCAAGGGCGCCTGGCTCGATGCCGGTACGCACGACGCACTATTGGAGGCAGGCAATATCGTGCGTCAGAACAAAATAAACGAAAACTTCGATCCTATCATCGTGGAGGCGCTGGCCGAATATTGTGAAGCTCACAAGCGGCGCATGAAGCGACGTCTCGGGTAGCTCTGCTCAACCTTCCCTCTGGTTCCGGTATACTTGGAGCCAGGGGGAGGGGTTTATCTAGATCAATTTATGTGCTAGCTTAAAAGAGTAATTTACTGAAGCGCGTTATGAAAATCAAAAAAGCCGTCATCGCCGTAGCTGGATCGGGAACCAGGCTACTCCCAGCGACTAAATCCATGCCCAAGGAAATGTTGCCCATTGTGGACAAACCCATTATCCAATTGGTGGTGGAAGAGTTGGTGGAGGCCGGCATCGAAGATATTATTTTTGTGACACGCTGGGACAAAAAACCACTGGAAGATCATTTTGATCACAGTACGGCCTTGGAAGATGATTTGAGAAAGAATGGCAAAGAAGAATGGTCAAACAGAATTTCTCAAATTGCAGACATGGCCAACTTTATTCACGTACGCCAAAAGGGACCCTATGGCAATGGCACCCCAGTGCTTTCCGCCGCGAGCCTAGTGGATGATGAGCCGTTCATCTTTGCCTTCGGAGATGACTTAGTGAAGTCAAAAGTATCGTTCACCAAGCAGATGGTGGATGACTATGAAAAACATGGACACCTGATGATTGGGGCTCAGGAGGTTCCACTTTCCGAAGTAGTGCGCTACGGCATTGTGAAATTGAAAGAGGGCACAAATCAGCTCGAAGACATTATTGAGAAGCCAAGTATCGATTCGGCGCCTTCTAAATTGGCGACTTTTGGAAGATATATCCTGAATCAAGAGATCATCGACATTTTGAAAAGCACTCCGCTGGGCAAGGGCAATGAGCTATGGATTGTGGATGCGATCAAAACCTATGTGAATCGAGGTGGAATCTTCTTGGCCAAAGAAATCAAAGATGGACAATGGCTGACTACCGGAGATCCGCTAAATTATCTCAAAGCTACTCTAGCCTATGCTTTCGAAAGAGAAGATATTGGTGCGGATACCAAGGAATACGTCAAAAAACTGCTAAATTGCTAAAGGAATAAGCTGAGATGTTGGAGATAGAGTCAATCAAAGAGGAGCGACTGGCGATGGGCGACGAATCAAATTTTGTCGAAACGGCTTTTGTGTTGAGTTGGAAATATCAGGAAGCAGGCGGGTGGCCAACTCGCTGTGTCCATATTTTTTATTGATGATATTTATGCGGCCGATTGGGCCGCATTTTTTGCCTAAGAATAAATTATGTACTGGATTTATCTCATCGTTTTCACTCTCATGGTCTTTGTCCCAGTGTTTGTGGCCCAAGACTTGGGGCCACTGACCGAAGAAGCAGCGGAAAGCTTGCTGATCTTGATGTTTGGCTCAATCGGATTTCTAATTTTCCTCTGGGAAGAACAACAGGCCAAGCGTAATTTTCTGCGGCGCATGCGGGCGCAAAAGGAAAGCCATCGAACTTTTCGCGATCTAAAAGATGCCTACTCCTACATTGGAGAGCTGAATCGGAAAGTGGACGTGCTGAAAGAGACATCGCAACATATTTCGGATGCGCCGGATAAGCGCGAACTCTATGTTCCCTATTTGGACGCGCTGCGCTTGTTTGGCAAAGCGAAGGTGGTGGAGTTGCATTTTTTGGATGTGGCGCAGCGCCAAACTCTGCAAGTGGTGCCGAACGCAAGTAAATTGGCCGAAAGAGTTGACCTGTGGGAGACAATCAAGCGCTCGGAAAATTTCATTGAAGATGATGATCTATTTCTGGTTCAAGCACCGATGGTGATTGAAAATGTGACGGCTGTAGCGGTCTTGAAGCGCTATGGCGCTTCGCATCGAATTGAGGATCCAGAGATGCTCAAGACATTGGTCGCGCACGCCCTGTATCATTTCATGTTGGCACGCCTATGTCCTTGTACCGGTAAGCGGGGTTGAAAGATTTTTTGATCGGGGGTATACTGTGGTGGTATGAAAGTAATCTTTACTGAGGACGTGCCGAAAGTTGGCAAAAAAGGAGAGATCAAGGACGTATCCGATGGTTACGCCCGCAACTTTTTGTTCCCTCAAAAAAAGGCTGAAATTGCCACGCCCAAGGCAGTTGAGCAGGCTTTGGTTGCGCGGGCTGAGCAAGAGAAGACTGACAAAATCGCAGTTGACCAGGCCAAACGGTTGGCCGGCGAATTGAAAGGCAAGCAATTTGTGATCAAGGCCAAGGCGGAGAAAGATACATTGTTCGGTTCGATTGGTCAAAAAGAAATTGCGGCGGAACTGACCAAAAATCAGGTGTCTATAGGGGCAGACGCGGTGCTCCTGGATGAACATATCAAGAAAACTGGCAAGACAGCAGTTGGTTTGAATTTGGGTCATGGCGTGTCAGTGAACGTGGATATCGTAGTAGAAGCGCTCTAAACGAGCCAAGGTTTTTAATATTTTAGTGTGAAGTCGCGGGGGCAGCGACTTTTTGAATGGGTATGAAGAATCGCAAGTACATCTTCGTGATTGGGGGGGTCATGAGCGGCGTGGGTAAGGGGATTACCACCTCATCCATCGGGACAATTCTCAAGGCCCGAGGGTTTTCAGTGACGGCTATCAAAATCGACCCCTATCTCAATGTAGATGCGGGCACCATGAACCCAACTGAGCACGGAGAGGTTTTTGTGTTGGAGTCGGGGCTAGAATGTGACCAGGACATGGGCAATTACGAACGCTTTATGGGGGTCACTCTGCCCTCGGAAAATTATATGACCTCGGGCATGGTCTATCAGTCGGTGATTAATCGTGAGCGAAACCTCGGTTATGGCGGTAAGTGTGTGGAAGCGGTCCCGCACCTTCCGCAAGAGATTATTAGTCGCATCACCAAAGCATCCGAGAAAGCCAACGCTGATATCACTCTGATTGAGATCGGCGGAACGATTGGGGAATACCAGAATCTTATTTTTATTGAAGCGGCCCGGATGATGAAGATTAAAAATCCGGACAGCGTGGCTTTTGTGATGGTGAGTTACCTGCCAATTCCATCCAAGGTTGGCGAGATGAAGACCAAACCCACTCAATATGCAGTGCGGACACTCAATTCCTATGGCGTACAACCTGACTTTATCGTGGCTCGTTCTGAGAGATTTTTGGATCAAAAGCGCAAGGAAAAGATCGCAATTTCCTGCAGTGTGCCAGAGCGCTATGTGATCTCGGCTCCAGACATCGATTCGATTTATGAAGTGCCGCTCAACTTTGAGCGCGACGATCTTTCTCGCTTGCTTCTCAAGAAACTCGAGTTGAAACCGCGGACTTCTGACTTGCGGCCCTGGTATAACCTGATTGAGCGCGTTAAG
The DNA here is from genome assembly GCA_004297805.1 of Patescibacteria group bacterium. Classification (GTDB taxonomy): domain Bacteria; phylum Patescibacteriota; class Minisyncoccia; order Moranbacterales; family SCTJ01; genus SCTJ01. The sequence goes on from SCTJ01000028.1 coordinate 8,749, forward strand.
GGGCTCAAGAAGCGGGTACGCATTGGCGTGGTGGGTAAATACTTCAGTACGGGTGAATTTGTTCTCTCTGATTCATATATTAGCGTGATTGAGGCTATTAAACACGCTGGTTACAAGGTGGGCGTCAAACCGGAAATAGATTGGGTCAATAGCGAATTATTTGAGAAAGAACCAGAAAAACTTAAGGAGCTCAAAACATATGACGGTATTATTGTCCCGGGTGGTTTTGGCTCACGCGGCATTGAGGGCAAAATCAAAGTTATCGAGTACTGTCGCAAGAACAAAATTCCATATCTCGGTTTGTGTTATGGCATGCAATTGATGGTGGTGGAATATGCCCGGCACGTGCTGGGATTCAAAGATGCCAACACCACTGAAATCGATCGTCATACCAAGCATCCAGTCATCGACATCATGCCGGAACAAAAGAAAAATCTGGAGGACAAAAATTATGGTGCGACCATGCGTTTGGGAGGTTATCTAGAAGTAGTGCAGAAGGGCACGCTGGCCTACGAAGCTTATGGCAAGGCCAAAGTGGTGGAGCGTCATCGCCATCGCTGGGAGGTTAATCCAGAATATGTGGATCAACTGGTCAAAGCCGGGTTGGTGTTTTCAGCCAAGTCTCCTAACAAGCGTCTGGTGGAAATTACTGAATTGCCAAAATCCAAGCATCCTTTCTTTTTGGGTACCCAGGCGCATCCAGAATTCACCTCGGCGCCGCTCAGTCCCAATCCACTCTTCCTGAAGTTTATGGAAGCGGCTAAGAAGCACTCCAAATAGTTGTTCAAAAAAATCCCCCGATGGCTTCGGGGGATTTTTGAAGTATCTGACTGACGGTTATTTCTTGGCTTTTTCGGCTGGAACCACGCTCACGAAGCGACGGGTTTCCAATTTGCCAGTGAAGGCTTTCATCTTCTTGGTAGAGAACTTGATCACACCGCTGGTCAAAGCGAACAAGGTGTCGTCTGCTCCACGTTTCACGTTTTTGCCAGGATGCCATTTGGTGCCGCGTTGGCGAATGATGACATTGCCCTTGGCCACTTTCTGACCGCCAAAAAGTTTGACGCCCAAACGCTTGGAAATTGAATCGCGACCCAGTTGTGTAGATCCTCCGGCTTTACGATGAGCCATATTTGTCTTCTGTTAGGAATAAATGCTTGAGTTATTCAGAGTAATCGTCCATGGCTCCAAAGAAATGGCACAGGTCGCTAAAAACCTGATTCGGAGTCTGGTGCGGATGCCAAAAATAACGTAAAATAGCTTTAGCAATAATACAAGATTTGACGATTATGTCAATCCAAGGCACCTTAAAGCAAGCAAAGTCTTTTTGGTCAGTCCATGAACAGAAAATAGTCGTTCTGGCGGGCTTTCTGTTGGTGGCAGCTATTTCCTTTGAAGCCGGGGCTCTCCAGGGCCAAAAATGGCAGCAAAAGCCTTTAATTATCGAGAAAACAGCCCCAACGGCTAACTGCCCTGTGCCGGCTGAAACAGCTCTAAAAACGCAAAATTTGAGCCCTGAGAAGCTTTTAGTGGCTACTATTAAAGACTGCGCTTTTGTGGGAAGCAAGAACTCCGATAAATACCATGTTCCGACTTGCCAATGGGCCAAGCGCATTAAGCCGGAAAATGTGGTCTGTTTTAGGTCGGCGGAGGAGGCCGTAGCTAAAGGCTACCAACCAGACAAGGGGTGCATTAAGTGATATATTACAAAGAGGGTAAAAATAACTTATAGATAAACCTTTATGGCCAAGAATGGATCAAAGACGATTATCATCTCATTGGGAGGATCGTTGATTGTACCGGGAGAAATTGATTGGAAGTTTGTGAAGAAGTTTAAGGCGGTGATTGAGACTTACATCAAGAAGAAATATAAATTTGTCATTATAACGGGTGGAGGCAAGACGGCGCGCAAATACATTGAGGCGGCGACCAAAGTGGACGGGGTCACGTCGGACGACAAAGACTGGATCGGGATTCACGCTACGCGTATGAATGCGCATTTCATTCGCACCATTTTTCGCAAGCATGCTCATCCGCGGATCAACAAGAACCCGCATGACCTGGAAGACTTCTATGATTTCAAAGAATCGATCATGGTGGCGGCCGGTTGGCGACCGGGATTCTCGACCGATTTTGACGCAGTGGTTTTGGCCAAACACTTGGACATTAAAAAAATAGTGAACCTTTCCAACATTGATTACGTTTGCGACAAGGACCCCAACAAATTCAAGGATGCCCAGAAGATTGAGAAAATTTCTTGGAAGGATTTTCGCAAGATGGTGGGCAACAAATGGGATCCCGGCATGAATGCACCGTTTGATCCCATTGCGTCCAAAATGGCGGACGAAGAGGGGATTGAGGTGGCCATCATGAATGGCCAGAAGTTCGGCAATTTCGAGAAATATTTGGAGGGCAAGAAATTCGTCGGGACAGTTATAAGTTAGTCGTATATCACATGAAGAACAAAAACTTTTTTTATCTTCAATACGACAGAGTGAATTGGCAAAATCAGGAAAAGACCAAAATCAATGCTTTTGTGAATGATTATATTATTGGTGAGATTGTCGCCAAGAAAGATTGTTCAGATATTAAAGTTTTTGATATCGGCTTCGGAATTGGTTTTTTCATGAAGATGCTTTATCGCCGTCTGAGCAATGCTTGTAAAAAAATGGTTATCGCGGGGTGTGAACCATCGGAAAAAAACTATCAATTTTTCGCGAAGAAACACTTGAAAGTACGCAAGGGAGTTGAAATTGAAACTTACAACAGTACTTTCTTAAACGTTAAAACGGATCAAAAATTCGACTTCATAACAGCCATCTATGTTTTTCCGCATTTTGTGCAGGACGAGCTCGATGCGACTGTCAAAAAAATAAGCTCAATGCTTGAACAAGAAGGCCAATTTGTTCTAGTTGTAGCCAACGAGGC
>SCTJ01000029.1 GCA_004297805.1 Patescibacteria group bacterium
CGTGTGCTCTTCCGATCTCCGGGGTGCACGAGCATAGCCGTTCTGGATCAGTGGCGTTCCCACACAAGCACGGGTTCATGGCTGCCACCAACGTGAAGCGCGCTGGAAACTCCAATGAGCCTTTAGCCCGCGAGACTGTGACAATTCCGTCTTCCAGTGGTTGGCGCAGATTTTCCAAAACCCCCCGCGGAAACTCCGCAAACTCATCCAGAAACAAGATGCCGCGATGGGCCAAGCTGATTTCCCCGGGCCGCGGATAGGTGCCACCGCCCACCAGCGACACCGCGCTGGCACTGTGATGGGGTGAGCGAAAGGGTCGCGCCGTGACCAATGGCTCGCTCTTAGATAATTTTCCCGAGACTGAAAATATCTTGGTCACTTCCAAGCTTTCTGGCAGGGTGAGACGCGGTAAAATGGACACCATCGCTTTAGCCAAAAGGGTTTTGCCTGATCCGGGTGGTCCATTAAAGATGACGTTGTGACCGCCAGCTGCCGCAATCTCCAGCGCTCGCTTGGCTTGTTCTTGACCTTTAATATTGGCCATGTCCAAATCGTCCCGGACAGCAGAAAACAAATCTCCCAACGGTTGGTCCGCTACCGACTCAATCGGTTCGCCGAGCGCCAAGTGGTTGGCTAGCTGATGCAGGTGTTTGACTGGAAAAATCTGAATGCCATCCACCACTTGGGCCTCCTGCACATTTTCAAACGGCACATAGAGCTCTTGGAAGCCACGCGCCTTGGCAAAAAGGGCGACTGGCAACACTCCCTGGACTGGTCGCACTGTCCCATCCAGCGCCAGTTCGCCCACGAATAATTTATTTTTATAATCAAACTGTAGCTGTTTGGTGGCGATCAAGAATCCGAGAGCCATGGGCAGGTCATAGATCGGAAAAAGTTTGGGCAGATCAGCCGGCGCTAAGTTCACAGTAATGCGACCCGACTGGTGGGGCGGGCGAAAGCCACTATTTTTGAGAGCGGAACTCACCCGGTCACGCGATTCTTTGATGGCCGTGTCTGGTAAGCCTACAATAGTGAAATTGTGCAGCCCCTGACTGAGCACATCCACTTCAACCTCCACCAATTCGCTTTCCAAGCCCGTGGTAGCCGCGGAAAAAATTTTGGAAGACACAATATAAAGTTAAAAATTGAAATCTCAAAATGTAAAATTTTTTAACCATTACGCAGCTTTCGACCTATTCTGCTAAAAATAATTTTTCACTTTGACCCGCCTGCAACGATGTTGCGACTTCGGGCAGGGATTTTAACTTTTAATTTTTTAGGCTGCTTTGGAATTTTGCGATGAGCCATAGCGTGAGGCCAGTGTTTGTCGGCGCTGAGATTGTTCCTCTGGCGACTGCTCCTGAGCACTTTCCTCGCCTACTTCCTCGCTTCCTGCGCCACTTTTACTGCGCGCGTTCAGGGCCATCACATAGATAGTTACCGCTACGGCTGTTTCAATCGGAATGATATTGAGACCCATTAGCATTTCGGCAATCGTCCCCGCAATCAAAATCACGAACCGACGAGCCATGCGTCGCTGGACACCGCCCATGCTGTTCCCCTCCATAAAGGCGGCCATGGTCACCAGAAAAGCAATCGCGATGGAAGCCATGAAGCCCAGCACTGTACCAATGCCCGGAAACCACCCCAGCACCAAATCGAGCAAGTCTTTGAAAACTCCAAAAGCAATCGCTGCCCAATACAACCAATCAACGCCAAAATTAATACTCCGGACAAGTCCACCGAGCTTGAGCGGATTGAAAGATTTGGCCATATTTTTGGCTTCCTGCAGCGCCTTTTGTGGGCCGTGCTTGCGAGCCTCGCGTAACTTGTTACGCATGCTCGACATATCACGCCTCGTCGGTCCCAATCCCAAAGCCCGCTGTTTGGCACGCTCTAGTGGGCTTCCCATTTCGTCACCAGCCACCCCTCTTCCATGATCAGCAGCTTCATCACTCCCAGCTGATTCCTCGTGTCCCAAAGTCCCTCCTCCGCCTAGGCCGTCCCCAGTTCGCACCGGTGCAATTCCACTTGGATGACTCGGGGCCCTGCTAGCTGCCCCACTACCCGGGCGCGAAGATGCCGCTACCGACCCTTGCTCGGCTGGTACGGCGCCACTAGCAACTCTGGCGGCTGAGCCAGCCCCACTGGGAGCGCCTTCAGGCTGATCGATGTCTGCTACTCCGCTTGTCGATCCAGTTTTTTCAGCATCACCTGTTGCCGCCTCTGGAGCAGCTGCCTTTTTAGCAGGAACTGATTCCCCCACCACGGGCGTTCCGACCGGCATGTTTTTGAAATCAATTCCTCTTTTGGGCAAACTGGAAACGTCAAAAGTAGCGGCCGAGGCGCCACTGCTGCCAGTACCAACTACCGCAGCCTGTGTTGCAACCGGGACGGCTGCCTGAGCAATTGTCTGAACAGTTTTTTGATCAGCGCGTGCCACCGTAGCCCTAGAATCAGCTGAAGTTTTATCCTTCGCGTTCGCTTTAGAGGCTTGCTGGTGCTCATTCAGTAATCTGAGCTGTGACTCCCTCAAGACGGAGACCTTCTTGCGCAAGTTATCGGCAACTTCTTGTTTCCGGCGCTGCTCGCGCGCCCATTGCGTCACTTCACGATGTTTCCTCTCAATCCGCTCGTCAATTTTGCCAATCTGATCCTGCAAATGCTTTTGTTCATCATTACTGACTGCAAAAAGCTTCTTTTGCAAATCTTCCCGTTTAGACAAAAGCGTTCCGGTCAGCTCTGGACGGCCATCTCTTAGGCTAGTAGCCCGTTCCGTCAAAAGCTTTCCCTCAGCTTTATTGATTTCACGCTGCATCATTCGCTGGTCGAATGAGCTGCGATAAAAAAGTTTGCGCTTCAGTTCGGATTTGCGCTTGGCGAGCTGGCTTTCGGCCCCCAAGTGAGCGTTGGTCGTTTCGCGCGTAGCGCGCACATCCAAATCAGCCTGGCCGACCAATTTATCGGCCTGACTAATATCTTTGTTGAGAGACGCTAGACGTCGTTCGATGTCTTGAATATTGGAAGTCGCCATATTCCGTGTTTGATGTTTCGGTTCGATGGATAAATCCCGCTACCAGTTCCATTCTAAACTATTCAGCCACATAATCAACGTGCTCTGAATGAAACTCACCGACAACCAATAGGCTACTCAATCCAAACTAGGCCACCTCGTCGAACTCTTTCTTGGCATCTTCGATCTCGAGCAATTGCTGTGGATTAGAAGTGATGATTTGATCCTCGCTGTAGGAAGCAATAACTTTAATGGCGGCATGACGCGCACCGGCAAACAGGATACCCTCTCCCACATTGCTTTCCAACAATAAGAAGCGTTCCTGCTCGGTCAAGAAGAAAGTTTCAGAAACAATATCAATTGCCGCCGGTGACTGTCTCAATAGCAGCTGGATAGATGAGTTAGTAATAACCGGCTTGCCGTAGCGTGAGGAAATGAAATCCGCAATGTCTTGAGTAATAGTTGTGAGTCCGGTGTAGTATTTTCGGCAACGCTTGGCGATCCCAAACAAGAAAGAGGCCGCATCTTCATTTTGCATCATCACCCAAGCTTCATCGATAATTATTAATCTCTTGGTCAGTTCAGAACGCATCTCATTCCAAATGAATTGCAGGATGTTATACATTGCCACTGGACGCAATTCCGCCTCCAAGTCGCGAATATTGAACACAATCAGTTGATTATCCGAGCGGATATTGGTCGGGTTATTGATAAATCCAGCGAAGATACCTTCTGTATATTTTTCCAGGCGCGCCGCCAGAGATTCAGCGCCATCCATGTTACCCAAGACCTCATAGAGATCGGACATGGTTGGAAAAGAGTTTGGAGTAAAGGTGTCAAAATTGCTTTCGGCTGAGATGTCCCGCACGGCATAGGTCTCACGAATAGCCCGATCCAGAATCGAATCCTCCTCGGCCGTAACCGAGCCAAGCATCACATGCAGCAAGCCCAAAATGTTGGCGATTTTACTACGCACCACATCCTCAGGACTTTCATCCTTGCCCACTTTCGGCAAATCAAAAGGGTTAATGTGAAACTGTGAATTGAGAGAAATCTTCACAAAAGTTCCGCCCAACGTCTCACACAGATAACGATATTCGTTCTCCGGATCGATTACCATGACGCGCGTCCCCATCATCATCGAACGAAAAATTTCT
>SCTJ01000145.1 GCA_004297805.1 Patescibacteria group bacterium
GTTGTGTGGTGCCGGCATCACGCGCTCAAGCCACTAGCCCGGCCGCATCAAATCGGTAGCACCGGACGCATCTCGGTGCCGCAAACTTTGTCGCGGTCGGGCTCGTGTGACGAACCTCGTGACGACGAGCTCGACTGCATCCAGTACACGCGGAACAGACTCTACACAACCGACGGCGGAACTACTCGAAAGTGCTCGACGCCATCAGTCGTGTTCGGTCGCTCGACGCACGCACTGTTCTCAGTCGCGCTGCTCGACTCCTCACGTAGACTCTGGGAGCTTAACGTGCGGAGCGCCAATAGGTTTTGCCGAGTTCGGACACTTTTCCTAATGTATTTCCTTTGCCGTGGGAAGCCGAAAAAAACCGGTCGCAAGGGGGAACGCTTCATGGGCCGCTCGGTCGTTTAATTTGCAACAAGTGTCCAATACGACCCGGATGCGACAATCGCAACATTCTAAGGCCGGCTGCGCGGTTGATACTCCGCCATGGCAAGTGTCAACACAACAGTCAACGGCCAAGGGTACAGTTTTACCGGACGATTCTGATTGGATAGTTACACTGGTAAAAAGAGCAAAACTACGACACGCAGTATTCCCCTGTGGTCTCCCACCAGAGTACTGACTGCGCCAGCAGCTGCTTAACTTCGGGGATCGGACGAGACCCGGTGTTTTCAGCTGTGTATGGCCGTAGCTGAAGGCCGAGTGTTGGCCAGGGGTCATTCGGGAACATGGCGGGGTTTTAATAACCCCAACCCCTTACCACTCTTACTATGTGCGCGTACTCGGCTAGTCATGTGTAAAGGCAGTCTATTATGACGATTGATATTCATTTATTCATGCACAGACACAGAGTCGTGCTGCATTGGCGGTTATCGTGCTAGATTAGTGGTGATCGTGCTGAATTAGCGGTTCCGGGTTTCGCCTCGGTGAAATCGCACGCATGAAAATTTGCATGCATCTCACACAGAATTGAACGATTGCCAGCACATACGCACGTGACTACCCGCCAGTAATCTATAACTATCTACATCACATCAGGAAGCATCGCAATGAAAACTCGGCAAAATTGCGCACTCGCAACCAGTGGTGAAATGCACGCAGAAAAAACGCATGCAGCGACCACTTGGACCGTGCACACATTCGTTAACGTATTCGTGATACATCTACATCATGTCTATGAAGCATTTGCGAGTAATCCACTCGTAAATTATGTGAACACACGTGCATGCTCGCAGTCGCAACCGTGCAGTCGCGTGATGCGCGAGACTCACTGTCAGTCGGTCGTATTTCCCCTTTATCGTCCTTTGACAATGCCATTGCCACCGGCGCTCACTACACGTGCCTTTGATGCCGGACCATCTGCCGCCGGCGCGACAACCCTCTCTCACTCACGTTAGCCGTAAAGTACAGCGACATGATCAACGACCGGATCGACTCCTTCACAACCCCCGTAGTCATCTGACCCTGCCAAAATCACCGACTCGTCTCCAGTGCCCACAGCACGCCTTTAACACGGCCACTGGCCGCCACCAGACGCCATAACCTCATCATATCCGAAGATGTGGCGACTGCGTACTCGCGCGAAATTCCAATAAAAATCCCACTCGTCCACCCACCGGCCCTTCGTTCGGCCCGGCCTGGCCCGACGGACCTTCGCAAACCCCGCGGCACTTTCCGCCCTCCAATCATTCCATTACCGCGTCCCCGTAATATATCGAACTCTACGCGTTTCCACTCTGTCTCTCTTTGCCACACACGGCAACTCTGACTTTCTGACTTTGCCACCTCGGCCTCTCTGTCTCACTTTCCCCTCGGCTTCTCTGACTTGCCGCTTTCTCGCCGACTATCCGTCAGATCTCATAACACTTTTACTTCTCCTGCACCCCCGCAACACCCTCCGCCCACACAAATCCACAGACTGGGGCTGAATCTCAGCAGTTCGTAGCAACTCGGCTACTCTTCTGCTTACAATTCCCCGTCCGCTCTTCCGTCGTCTGCAGAGGATTCCCCCGCGCCCAGCCCGCTTGCTCCCGGCCTGCGGTCATGCTTCCCGCCTGCCGCCCTGCTTCCCGGCCGCGCTTACGCGCCTCCGTTTCTTCGCTCCGCTCGGCACGCGCCTGCGCCGCTTCTAGCCCGGATTCTGGCTTAGAGGCGTTCAGCCATTATCCCACGGATGGTAGCTTCGCTCCTCTGGCCCCTCGGCCAGGAGCATAAACCAGCGATCCGAATCAACGGTTCCTCTCGTACTGGGTT
>SCTJ01000030.1 GCA_004297805.1 Patescibacteria group bacterium
TGCACGTCTTGCAAGGGTGCGGGCCAAGTGCGACAGAACATGCAGAGTTTCATTGGCATCATCACGCAGGTGGTAACTTGTCCGACGTGCCGAGGTAAGGGCAAAACTTTTTCCAAGAAATGTCACAAGTGTGGGGGTGATGGACGCACCAAGGGAGAGGCTGAAATCCCGATTGAAATTCCAGCGGGGATTGAAAGTGGACAAACCATTTCGGTGCGTGGACAAGGCGAGGCGGGAGCGAGCGGGGCGCCGAGCGGAGACCTGTTGGCGACGGTGCATGTCAAACCGCATTCCAAATTCAAACGGGAAAGAAATGATATTGTGTCTGAGGAATACATCAGTGTTTCCCAGGCCACTTTGGGAGACAAGATAGATGTGGAAACGATCGATGGTCGAGTGACCATGAAGGTGCCAGAGGGCACGCAGTCAGGCGAAGTATTCCGAATCAAAGAACACGGCGTGCCGTTTTTGGGCAAACGTTCGCGAGGGAATCATTTGGTGAAGTTGGTGGTGCGTATTCCCAAGAGGCTGTCGCGCGAGGAACGCAAGCTATTCGAAGATTTGAAAAAGTCAGGGCAGTAGGTTATACTGCTTGGCGTATTAAACGAGAGAGCGAGATTAGTATAATGGTAGTACATGACCTTCCCAAGGTTAGGGCACGGGTTCGATTCCCGTATCTCGCTCATAAAATAGACGAGTTCCCTGCCTGCCGGCAGGCAGGGATTCTCGCTACCCGCTCACAATATTTAGTAAACAATTGAAATAACTTCAATGCAGAAGAATAAATTCGCCAGACTGTGCGATGATATTTGCGCTAACTGCAAAATCGATTGCTGCGTCAAATGGAGTCCGACAATCTCTGAATTCGACAAGGCACGCATCAGAAAAATAGAAAAAGACGAGAATTTGTTCGATGGTAATCTGTTTAATACCCCCGACAATCGCTGTCCTTTCTATAATAAAGCCAAGAAGGGCTGTGGTATTCACGAACATCGCCCCTTGGATTGTCGAATCTATCCTTATTCTTTCTGGTTTGAGTTGGGCAGACTGGACTTGTGGCTCGACACCAAGTGTCCCATTGCCAAAAAGATTGTGGCTGACGAAAAATTTTACAAGTCGGCCATGGAAACGGCCAAGAGCGAACTGGTTCATTGGAGTGAGGGAGAAATCTATGCCTATCTGATGGCCAGCTTCAATATCGATAAGTTCAAAAAAGAAGTTAAGGGAGACAAGAAAAATGTCTTTTATCGGAAGGAAAAGTAGAGGATTGCTACGGATGCGAGGGGGAGGGTAGAAATTTGAATAAACGCTCAAGATTATGTCGGAACCAGGATTTCCAGAATTTAAGTCGGGAGTTAAAAGAACCATTCAGGAAAGAGTGCATCTTCGCGAGGATGTTGCGCCGATAAGTTTACAATTAGAAGATTATGGTACGGAGAATGAGGAGTTAGAAAGTTTACGGGAACAGCTGGAGGATAACGTTAATAACGTTGACCTTGAAAATGGAGATCTGGAGGCGCTGAAAAAAAACGGTTTCAAAACTTCAGGCTTTGGATCATATCTAATCTCACCCATCGGCGGAGGGGTCTGGCATTCGGATCGTTATTTCAATTGCACGGCGGTAGTGGCCATAGGCAGAGAGGCTAGCACAGGTCAGGAAATATCGTTTCTGAGCCACCAGGATCCACGTTATTTTGTTGATGGTGGAACTTTCAAAACAGAGATGTTTTCACGGGAGTTGAGCGATTCCCTAAAGGAATTGAGAGCACGATCGCAAAGCGATACGGTCGAAGTGTTACTCTTGGGAGGTAACTATAGTGTCACCGCTACAGAAGTGGAAGGAGATTATCAACACCGTCATTATAAGCAGTCGATCGAAAAGCTTAGGAAAATTGTTCAGGATTCGCTGGGATTTGATCCCAAAGTCCTGACAGGACCAAACAACAACGTCGGGTCTGAAACGGTGGTTATTGTTGAAACGCAGAAAAGAAAGGTTTGGGTTGAGAGAACCAAGCAATCGCCAGAATTTGACCAGCCGTATATGGCCAATGCACTGGATGAGGTGGAGCGGAAATGGGCGAAGACAGAAAAATAATGTCCCTTTATATTAAGATTGCTCAGGCCGAACTTTGTTGATATTATGGAATAATGATAAACACGAGCGAAAATGATCGCGAGCTTGATTTGATTGAATATTCCAACTGGAGCCTGGTTAAGGATATCTGGAAATTTTTAAAGCCCTACAAGGGGCGTTTTTTCGTTGCCTCATTTGCTAGATTCATTAGCGATATTGCGAGTTTATATCCTGCCTATGGGTTCGCTTTGATAGTGACATTTTTCAGTAAATATGAGGCCGGAGAATCTCTCGGATATTTTTGGCTAGTAACGTCCATTTTGACCGTGGCTTATGCGGTCAAATATATTGCCAGATATTTGGGAAAATATTTTGGTTATCAAGTGTCTGAAAGAGTCGCGCTTGATTCTCAAATTAAAATGATTAGCCATCTTTCAGCGCTGGATATTGCTTGGCATGAGAAAGAGAATGCGGGTAATAAACTGAAGAGAATCCAAAAAGGCTCGGACGGTCTAGACAAGATTTTGCGCATGTGGATAAACAATTTTATCGAGATCGCAATCAATTTTATCGGCATGATTTTCATTTTGAGTCGATTCGATAGATTGGTGGGTGTGACCATGATTGTTTTCTTGGTTACCTATTTTGTCATTTCCTTTTTTCTTCTCAAGCGGGCGTCAGCTGTCTCCCAGGAAGTTGATATCATGGATGAGGGAATTTCAGGTTTAATGTTCCAGACTATTAATAACATCAGAAGCGTGAAAGTGTTGGCTATGGCGGAAAGGATTTTGGAAATGATTAAAAATCAGATTACTAGACTTTTCGGCAAGATTCGTCAGCGTATTTTCCGTTTCCAGATTCGCGCCACAGTTCTCAACTTTTGGGCAATAGTGTTTCGGATTGGAACGATGATTTTGATTGTCTATGGGATTGCGCACGGGAATTATGCGGTCGGGGTGCTGGTTCTTTTTAGTGGTTATTTCAGCAGCCTGGCGGAATCTGTCGACGAGTTGTCTGAGATAACCCAGGAGTTGATTATTTGTAAATATGGCGTCGCTCGCATGAGCAGAACTTTGAGTGAGCCAATATTAATTGATGATGAGGAGGGCAAGGTAAGTTTGCCAAGGGATTGGAAAAAAATTACCATCAAAGACCTAGCGTTTGCTTATGGGAAAAACAAAGTTCTCAAAAACATTTCATTCGAAATAAATCGTGGAGAGCGTGTGGGTATCGTCGGCTTGTCCGGTGCAGGAAAGTCTACGTTGTTAAAGCTGCTGCTGAAGGAAAATGAAAGTTTTGAGGGCGAGATACTTTTTGATGATTTGCCCATAAAGCAGATCAGTAAAAAATCATTCTTTGATCAGGTGGGGGTAGTTTTGCAAGACACAGAGGTGTTCAATTTTACCTTGCGCGATAACATAACCATTGCTAGTGAGAATGAGCGTGGTGAAGCAGACCTTGAAAGGGCACTGGATATTGCGCATGTCGCGGATTTCGCCTACAAACTTCCGTCCGGCCTGGATACATTTATTGGCGAGAAAGGGGTGAAGCTTTCGGGTGGTGAGCGGCAACGGCTGGGAATTGCCCGGGCCGTTTACAAGCAGCCGGAACTGCTGTTTTTGGATGAGGCAACTTCACATTTAGACTTGGAATCAGAAGAGAAAATTAAGGATTCCTTGCACAAGTTTTTCCAATCAGTCACGGCCGTGGTCATTGCTCATCGCCTGACCACAATTCGGGAGATGGATAAAATTTTGGTGATAGAGAAAGGAGAAGTTATTGAGTCAGGAAAATTTGATGAGTTGTATGGTGCGAAGGGACGACTCTTTGAGTTATGGGAGAAGCAAAAACTGTAAGACTCAATCGTTTATAATTTCTGTGTTGTCTCCAGGAATTTCTATATGGTAGACTCAAACAGCGCTTACGAAAAATTAATCAGCTTGCTTGATAGCAATCAAGTTAAATACAAATTGTTTTCTCATAAGGAGGCTTTGACCTGGGAAGATCTGGCGGAAGTCCAAAAAGAAACAGGATTCTTCGGGTCAGAAATGAAATGCATGGTACTAAAAGATGATGATGAGTTTATAGTTTATGTTACGCTCCAGGGTCAACGGCTAAACTTCGACGCAATCAAGGAAGTAATTGGTGCAAGCAAAATACGATTAGTCACTCCGGAAGAGCTGGCAGAATATTTTGATGCCAAGCCAGGCTGTGCTTATCCATTTGGTTTTGACACTCAGTATGACATCTATGTCGACCCTAGGATATACGAGCAAGAATGGCTATTATTCAGTCCCGTTGTTCCAACAAAGACGGTACAAGCCAGAGGAGTGGATTTGAAAAAAGTATTCGACTCTCTTGAAAATAAAGTTCAAGAGGTTGAAAATTTCAATCAATGAAATCCTGTAGCAATCCAGCCGGTATAAGCGCCCATTTTGGGCGTTTTCTTTTTGTGCTAAAATGGAATCATGGAAGAAGATATCCAAATTAAGAGGGCGGCGCGAGTGGTTTTATTCGACGAGAATGACCTAACACCAATTGTAGAGGTGAGGGGAGGAGAATACTACAAAATACCCGGTGGTGGGGTAGAAACGGGGGAAACCGAAGAACAAGCGGCCATTCGCGAAGCTTGCGAAGAGGCGGGTTGCGAGGTGGCTATCATGGCCAAGATTGGCGAACATGATTTTGTTGATCCGGAGCAACCAAGCAAAACGCATCACTCAGTTTGTTTTTTGGCAAAACTAGTTGGGGATAAAAGAAAAAATGCGTTTGATAGCTGGGAGCGGAGCAACGATTTCCAGTTACATTGGGTGACGTTCGACGAGGCAGTAAGACTTTTTTCAAGTTCGGTGACGCAAGACAAGTTTGGGGTTGAGATTAACAAGCGCGATTTAGACTTTTTGAAAGAGGGGCGTAAATTATTTCTCGCGTATGCAAAATAGATGTCACGACGCGGCCGATGAATTACAGAGCTTGAAAAATCTCAAGGCTCAGCTTGACGCCAGTTCGCGAGGGGCGGAAGATACTGGTCAATTCAAAGACCTGCACAAATTGCAGGGTGAGTTGGAAATGGCAATCGAGTCGTTTGATGAGATGATTAATGGATCAGAAATACGCTACAAGCGGTGGGCTAGAAAATATGAAATCTTGAACAAGGCCTTTTGGATTGAGACTTTAGTAGGTGGATTCAAAAAAGATGAACTGAAAGCTGAATTTGTCAAGCGTCAGTTGCCATATGTTCATGACGAAGATGAAGAAAAAAATGCTGAAGCTGTGTTGCAAATGCTGGAGAAAAAAGAATTTGAATTGGTGTCCCATCGAAAGAAGCTGGATCTAGTTGCGATCAATGCTGCTGCTATAGGGCTCGCGAAAAATGCTACTCCTGAAGAAATATACCAAAAAGCAGAAGAGATGGGGCTGGGCTTGTGTCCGCCCGAGGCGGCCTTTCAGTTGTCTGCTAAATCCACTCCGGATTTTGTAATGTTGTTTGGTCTTCGCCTGGGCATGAGGCAGATACCAGATGCCAAAGGTCGCTCAACGGTTTTGGGAGTAGAAAGATTGAGGGGTCGAGGAATGATTTTCACAAGTTGGGAGGAGCCACATACGCCTTCCTCAGCAGATTCGTACTGGGTGTTTGTCCTGCCACGGGGTCAAAAAACGATATAAATATGCTAACCAACTGTTCTAAAATTGCCGATGAACTAAACTTTTTGAAAACCCTCAAGGAGAAATTTGACGCGGAGTTAAAAAGGGCTAAAACGACAAACAAATTTGAAACGTTGGATAAGTTGCAGCAAGGGATGGAAAAGGCTGTTAGGATTATTGACGCGATGGTGGACACTCCGCAGCGCCAGTTTGAACGTTGGGCCAAGAAATATAATTTGGAACGCTTTGCCGAACGACTGGACGTTGTAGCTGGTGGCAGAACCAAAAGCGAACTCAAACAAGCGCTGGCAGTTAGAAAAATAAACGTCGGATACCATGCCGAAAAATTGATAGATAGTCAAGATTTTGTTACCTTGGCCAAACCTGAACGCCTGAATCTTGTTCGTCTAACGGTTGAGGATTTGGGTTTTGAGGATGCAACAATGGCACAAGAAATTTACCAAAAGGCCCAAGAGTTCGGACTGGATCTTTGCCCGACTGAGGTTGGTCCGCAGCTGCCTCTTCAAGGCTACGCATCGGACAGTGCTTTTGCTAAGGGTAAGTTTGTGTCGGATACGAACTATACTTCCGATCATTTGAATGTTGCGATGAAGTCGATTTCCAACCCTGATCAAGATCCGGGAGTTTTTGATGTGTATCTCAATAATGGCGCAACGCTTATGCTTGATGCAAGCAAGTCTAGGGTCATACGGATGTGGCTCAAGTCTGCTCAATTTTGTTTTTGTCTTCCACCTCAGCCGAAAATTAGGCAGTAGTTTATATTCAGCAAGCGTGCATCATGGCCTGTTTGCAATGGCATTTCGAAGCCTGAATTTTTTTGTTGGTCAATTTGTACTATAATACCAGTATGGATTACGATTTCCGCACCCAGGAAGAACGGCGAGTGGCAGCCCTATGGTCAAGCATAGGATTGTTTTTAGTTTTGATTGTAGCCGTGGCGGTCGGTTGGTTTTTGGTGAACAAAATTAAGAATACCAGAAGAGAATTTGGCGGAAAATTACTGTTAGTCCCAGCGCCAGTGAAAGAATTTCCCAGTCTGCCGATGGTGGAACAAAAGCCCAAGATTGTCTGGGAGTTCAAGCCCGGACCCATTTCCATGGATACAATTAAGAAAAAGGGTTGTGTGGCGGATGGATTCCTGTCGGAGTATGGCGAGAACACGGACGAAATGGTGAAATTGATTGACCGCTCGGAATGTGTCTATCTGCACCGAGCGATGGAAACTTGGCTGAAACCCCCGGACTTTAGCGATGCCCTGGACATTATGATGCAGGTCAAGAAAAAACAAGTCATCTATGGCATGTTCTTGGCGGAGGCGATCACTTCCAACAAAGAATACGACGATCCGATTGAAGACAAAGAATATCACTTTTCTGACATGTGCCGAGCGGGGACGGATGGTCGGTGGGGGCCCAACACTTGCGTGCCGAGTATTCAGAAGGTGGAATACCGAAGATACCTCCGGGCGGTGACGCGTCGGGCCATGGATTTGGGCATTCAAAGTTTTCTCTTTGGACAAATTGTTTTGCAGGATGAAAACCCAACCTATGCTGGCACGGAAATTGAAAAAGTGATCAAGGATATGCGGGATTATGCCAAGAAGAAAAAAATGCAAATTATCATCGGTGGGCAAACGGATAGCATTACTGACGAAAGATATTTGCGTATGTTCGATTATGTGGAGGGCGGACTGGGACTGGGAGAAGATGGTCGCATTGAAATGGGGGAATGTTGGAGTCGCATGTCCAATTGTTGGGCGCTACTCTGGCATGACAAATATCGCAACCAAGCTAACAACACCTTGCTGCATCTCGATTGGAGTGGACTAGTATGGGACGACATGGGAGTGTTCACGCGCATGGATCATGACCGACGAGTTGAGAGATTGAATTATCTTTATAACTTTTTTACTTCGCGCGATATGGGTTTCATGATGCCCTTTCTGGCGGTAATCAATCATGAAAATGGGGGATGTTATGGGCCAAACAAAAGCTTCTACTCTCCGAGCAACAAGTATAAATGCAAAGACGAAAATGATATTAACAAAATCATGCGTGGGTCGTATAAGTAAAGACTCAAGGCCACGGTTTGGATTAATAGTAAAATTAATTTTTTTAAGTAAAAAAGTATGAAAAAAACAATGGCCCTGGTGGGCCTGGGAGTGTTGTTGCTAGCTGGATGTGGTGGCAAGGGATTCGCGTATCCGAAGTTGTATGTGGCGGAAGGCTTGCCTCAATATCAGGAAGCCGAACTGGTTCAGATTATTCAAGACGGACCAACTTTGAAAGATGGGGTGCTGCTTCGCTTGGAAAGTCAGCAGGATGTGAAATCAATCGCTAAATATTATGATGAGGAGATGACTAAAATGGGTTGGACCCAGCCGGCCAAGAATGAGGCGACCGAGAATAGCTATGCAACACAATACAATGGAAAGGATGGGAAATATTTGCAATTTACTGCTTCCAAAATAACTGGTACCAGCCAAACAATCACTATCAATCTGAAGCAGCAATAGGAGTTATCATCACAGACTGAGTATTGGGCAGCGCCTGTGGTTTGTCTATAAAAAAGTTGGCTCGCGGTGCGGCGCGAGCCATGGTTCGTTCAGTTG
This sequence comes from Patescibacteria group bacterium, assembly GCA_004297805.1. GTDB lineage: Bacteria > Patescibacteriota > Minisyncoccia > Moranbacterales > SCTJ01 > SCTJ01. The sequence continues at coordinate 8,352 of SCTJ01000030.1, forward strand.
GGCTCAGCCCATCCCCCAGGAGAGGAAATTCGGACTGGGTATCCTCCACGCACACTGTTACGGCGTATGCGCTTCACTAGATCCATCACTGGACCCAGTCAGATCCGGCGGCGGATCTGTCGGACCCATATCGGCCCCAAGTTAGCCGCACCTGCTTTCGGGGGAGTTACTTAACCGTTGAGCCTTGTGGGCATCCCCGGACCCTTTCATGTCCGGCTTTGCTGAGGAGCTGAAGAAGTTGGCAAAAGGCACCCTCCTAGTATTCTCCGTGTTGATTCCCGACGATCGCCCTGGCCCTGGTGGGAGAAGGAATCAACACGCTCCGCGTTGCGGAGCTTCCCAACTGAACGGAGTTACTATAATTTACAAACAAACCTTTTGTCAATTTGGTATGGTATAATAAATTCATGCGCACAAAAAAGAAGAGTGAACAATCCAGAATAAATCCAGAGTTGATAGTTAGAGGAATCGCCGTTAGAGATGGCAAAGTTTTGGTATGCCAGGCGAAAGGATTTTCACACTGGTTTTTCCCAGGCGGACATATTGAGATGAATGAATCGGCATCGCAGGCGCTCAAGCGCGAATTCGCGGAAGAATTGGGAATCGTGGCGCAGGGAGGCAAATTCATGGGGGCGGTAGAAAACTTCTATGCTCATGGTAAAGTACGGCACCACGAAGTGTCACTGGTCTTTCGAGTTGGCGTAAAAAATGTTAAAATCGAATCCAAAGAAGATCATTTGAAGTTCCGCTGGATTCCAGTGACAGCCCTCAGGCGCACAGAGGTGCTGCCGCGAGCGATGAAATTGGCAGTAAGGCGCTGGCTAGGTAACAAGCAATCTTTCTGGGTAACCCAAAAATAAAAATAATTTTACATAGCAAACAAAAAATGACGCGCGTTGAAAAAATACAATATTATATCTCCATTGTGCTCAAGATGATTTTGGGGGTGATTATTGTTGTTACGGCCGTGCGCCATCAGATGTTTCTTTCGTTCGCTTCGGTTTTTGTGTTGTCTCTATCATTTCTTCCTTCACTCATCAGTCGGAGTTTCAAAATAAATTTACCAGTAGAGGTAGATTTTGTTTTGGTAGTGGCGTTGTCTTTACATTATGTGTTGGGTGAATATGAAAATTTCTATGTCAAAGTTTCTTGGTGGGATTTGTTTTTACATGCTGGCAATAGCGTTATTCTTGGATTTGTGGGGTTTCTGTTCGCCTATGGCCTGCTGCTGACTAGCCGCATCAAAGCCAAACCATTTTTCGTGGCTGCGTTTGCCTTTTCTTTTGCAGTGATGATCGGGGCGCTCTGGGAAATTTTTGAGTTCTCCGTAGACCAATTCTTCGGATTCAACATGCAAAAGAGCGGTCTCGTGGATACCATGACCGATATTATTATGGATGTGCTCGGCGCCTTCTTGGTGAGCGCCCTGGGTTTTGTTTATATGAAGTCCGGCAAGCAGGCGTGGATGCAAGGAGTGATTGAGCGATTTGCTAAGAAGTAGCTGGCTGAATTGATACCGTTTGGAAATTGAAAGAGCGAGTTCCTCCAGGACTCGCTCGTTGCACGTAAGACGTGCTTGAAGTTTTTCAGTTTTCAGTTGGCTTTGCGTACCCACCCCCTGGAGCTACTTGGCGTAGAATATCCGGGAAAAGTGGTCGTATTCGCTACCGCAATCTTCGCGTAGGGTGAGCCGGTTTCCCTCCGGGTTTTCACGGGGGATGACGCGGACCTTTCCCTGACGAAAAGTGTTGAGAAGCTTTTCCCGCAGTCCATTCGCGCTGTCGGCGGGTGGCATGCCGGGCTCACACTTGGCGTTGGCGATGAGGTAGACGATCCTGGTTCCGTCGGAGAGAAATACCCCGTCCTTGTAGTCGGCCCCAGAAGGAACCAACAGGATATTCTTTTTCTGCAGGTACTTGGAATCGAACTCCAGCACCTCACCGATGGTGCAAGAACCGGGGTAACCTTTCTGTCCATCTGGACCGCCTGGTCCAGTGACCAGCGCGATCGTGATGGAAAGCTGATCGTCTCGGATCTCAGGCGCGACTTCGTGGAGTCGGTTCTCGAACATCGCCACGATGAGCTCGCCCGGATTCTTGAGGCGGCGGACCACCGTTTGAACTTCCGGTTCTCCCATGCGGATGTTGATCTCGCTGACCCGAATCCTTGTCGGTTGGCCGAAGCCGTCCACTGAAACGAAACAGCCGAAGTACAGGACGCACTTGCGCAGGTAGCCCAGCTCCCTCATGGTCGAGATGAAGGGAGTGACGATGGTTTTCCGGGCCATCTCGAGCAGCTCTGGCGTTTCCAGTGGGTGAGGAGAGATCGCTCCCATGCCACCGGTGACCGGGTTGTGCGGACCAGCCGGACCAGGATACCGGCGGGCGTAGTCCATCGATGTCGGTAAGATCTGGAAGTTGCCGTGGTCGTCGGTGAAGACGGTAAAGCTGATTTCCGGACCGCCCATCAGAGATTCGATGAGCAGCGGCCATTGGTTAGATCCGCAGATGGAGCCGTAGTCCTTGGAATAATCCTCTACCAACCTGTTGTATACCTCGGCAATTTGCCAGGTATCGAGGATGACCCTGGCTCCCTTGCCACCGGCACGGTAGGGATATTTGAGGACGACGCCATTCGTGCGGTCGATGAAGTCGCAGCAGATGCTGCGAATCTTTCGGACATCACGCACGTCCACTGCTTCCCACAAGTCTGCTACTGGAACCTCGGCGATTCGGCAAAGTTGTTTGGCACCCACCTTGTCGCCTTCGATGAATGAGGCTCTTCGCGCCAGTCCGGCCACTCGATCTCCGAAGCCAGCCGCAGCCACTTCATCGACGAAACCGTCGTAGTAGTGGTTTTCGGACTGAGCCAGTAGGTAGTCCAGCCGGCCGCTCTTGAAGGCTTCGACACCGGCTTGGGCTAGCGCTTTGGCGGAGTTGTCGATGGTCGAAATGAACTCGACCGGCCAGCCCATTTGGCGGACGTACTCTTCCATGGCTCGGTTGCCTCTGATGACGACTCCTTGCAGGTTGCCTTTGGTTGTCTCCTTGGCCCAAAGCAGAGTTCGGGCGTCCGTTCCTGCGAAACCGATTCTCCGAATTTGGCTCATCCGCTCTCCTTTGTCCCACGTATGGGTTAACGGTTGACTGCCGAAACGATTGATGAAAAGGTACGCCTCCTTGAAAAAAGCATAGCAAGCACGTTCAAATAAGGCAATGATGACAGGGTGTCATTATTGACCGATTGTGCCTGGGTCACGGAAGCGCGTTCTAGATCTCAATCATAATCGGCAGGTGATCCGAGAGGGCGTGATTGAGGATTTTGAATTTTTTCACCTTGATATTGGGCGAGACCAAAAAATAGTCAAGCTCCGCCACTGGTCGCCAAGAAGGAAAAGTGGGGAGGTGTTTGCGGTTGGCCGAAACGAGCCCGTGCTTTTTCATGAAGCTGGTCAATTCGTCATGGCCCGTGAACACGTTAAAGTCCCCAGCCACAATCACTTTTTTGGAGTGGGTAATCATGCGGGAGAGTTGACGGAGTTGTTGCACGCGAACCTTTTTGCCCAGCGAGAGATGAACCACGAAAAAATCAATATCCGGTTGAATCTGGGCTTGGATGATCAGGCGCTTTACCCCGCTGCGCATATAATAGGAAGTGAAGCCGATGCGGCCATCTTTGGCCAGGATGGCATTGGATTGATTGCGCAGAATCGGCAGGGTGTGGATGATGCGGCGACGGTCGTATTTTCTTTTGATCATGTGGGTCCCATATTTCAGTTCGCGGCCCAGAAATTCGACTTGGTTGATAAAGCGACCACGAGCGGAACCACTGTCCACCTCGGCTAGGGCTACCACGTCCGGATCAACTTCGCGCAAAAAATTGCGCAGGTCCCGGAGGACTTTGCGGCCGGAGTAGAGATATTTCCAAAATTGAGTCACATATTCAAAAGCGGTGCCTTTGATGCCCGTGCAATAGCCAGCGTTGAAAAACAATATTTTCATGATTATATTTCGCCGGAGGTTGATAATTATGCCATCCTTGTGTAGTATACTCGCTAACTGGGTGGTCGCACAACTGGCGATTTAGAGTTAACCCAGATAGGCATAAGTCCTATTGTTGGCCGAATGGGTCGAGTCAGAGGGGGGGAAACTCATGGGTATGAAGGCTAAGGTAGCAGTAGTGCTCATCCTGACAGGACTGGTGGTGATGGATGCGAGCTCATTTCTGGGCTGGCTGAAGTACACGCTGGTGCTCAAGGAGGAAGTTCGTCCGTGGTATGCCACGACAACCGCTCTCGTCACTTCGGTTGGCGCCACGGCAGTCTTCCTCGGCATCATGTTGTTCCTGGGAATCCAGGAAGTCAACCGTCATCGCGAGAAGTAAGAAGAAGGAGGCAACTAATGCGCGGGACGGGTTGGACGTGGCGGTCGCGAGTCTACGAGGCGATGAGCGACGAGGCAAAGATGACCAAGGAAGAACGGCTGGCGGTGGTGCGCTCGCATTTCAATTCGCGGCGCAATCTGTTCGGCTTCGTGATGGTGCTCGGGATGGTGGCTATCCAGCACGAGTCGGTGATGGGAGCGATCCTGTTCACTGGCTTGATGGGCGTCATCCTTTGGGCCATTCATCACAACGCTGACCGGATTATGAAGGATATTCGGCAGCGGTACTGACGCAAGACGCTCAGGCGTGAACGTAGCGGCTCTCTGGATGTTTTCAGGGAGCCGTTATACTATGTATAGAGAGCTATGGAAAAATCATTTTGGAAAAAACTGAAGAAACCGTTTTTTGTGCAGGCGCCGATGGACGACGTGACGAATTTTGTGTTTCGGCAGATTGTGGCGCGTTGTGGTCGTCCGCATGTGGAGTTCACGGAATTTGTTTCAGCGGATGGGGCGGCCTTTGCCGTGGGCAAAGAAAACCTGATTGAGAAACTTAAATTTTCCCAGTCGGAGCGACCGATTGTGGCGCAATTTTTTGGAGCCAAAGCCGATCATTTTTTTGAAGCGGCCAAATGGGCCCGTGAGTTGGGTTTCGATGGGATTGATATTAATATGGGTTGTCCGGATGCGAGCGTGATCAAACAGGGCGGTGGCTCGGCCTTGATCAGAAATCCCAAGCTGGCCCGAAAAATTATTCAGGCCACCAAAGCGGGAGCGGAACATGTTCCGGTCTCGGTCAAAACTCGTATCGGTTATTCCAAGAATGAAGTGAAGACTTGGATTCCGGAAATCCTGGCTGAAGAACCGGCGGCGCTGACATTGCATGGGCGCACGGCTAATCGCGGTTACGCCATGCCAGCTGACTGGGAAGCGATCAAAGAAGCGGTACAAATTGCCAAGGGAAGTGGCACGGTCATGATTGGCAATGGCGATATCTATAGTTTGAAACAGGCGCGTTTTCGGGCGCGCCAGTCGGGCGTTGATGGCGTGATGATTGGACGAGCGCTGCTCAAAAATCCATGGGTGTTTAATCCCAAAGTGAAAGCGGAAGAAATTTCTGTGCCCGATCGATTGAAGTTGCTCTTAGAACACGTGGAGCTATTTCAACAGGAGTACTCGCAGCGAAATTTTAGTGAACTCAAAAAATATTTTGCCGGCTATGTGTCGGATTTTCCGGGGGCCAAAGAATTGCGAATCAAATTGATGACGGTGGAGAACGAGGAGGATGTGAGGAGAATTATCGCTGCATCCGGATTTCTTGATATAAGATAGACGTAGTGACTTTTGCTATATGTCCACTTTCTTTGGCGCCAAAGAAAGTGGACAGAAAGAAAGCGCCGATCCTGACTCCGCTCAGCGGAAAATTATCACTCGCTCACTAAAAATTCTCAGCTGCGCTTCGCATCCGCGGATGAATTTTACGTTCGCTCGCTCAATTTTCACGCGCTTCGGTCGTACGGACGGATTTTTTAAGATTTATTGTCCAAAAAGTTTTCGAGCCGTCAGGTGGTTACCTGCCGGCTCGTGGGTTGCTGTGGATGTAGCCGTTCGTCGGCTACTCTTCGTGGTAGCACTCCTGAACGGGGATCTTCTTCTTCTTGTGGTTGTGAGCCCAGTAGGCCCCGGCGCCCATGATCGCGATCATGCAGGCGATCAGGATCCAAGACACGGCGTGGGCGGGATCGATGTTGTTGATGGCTTCCTTGAGCATCTGCATAACTACCGTACCTCCTCGGTTGTGGCGAATGGTCGCCGTGGGTTGCCTTGAACTTCGATGAACATCCATCCAGTTGTCCATTATATCACCATTGACAGATAATGTCAAGGGTGGTATGATATGCGATTCTTTGACAACGCGGCAAGCCACTTTTCTCCAGTCATTTGACCGTAAGAATCGAGCGTGCTAAAGATATCGGCAGACAATGATCGTTATAGAGAAGGGGGAACGGCATGCGGAGAAATTCTGGTCGTCAGTGCGGTGGATGTACGGCTTGCTGTAAGACCCATGGGATCCATGAGATCGACAAGCCCAAGGGGAGTTGGTGCTGGAACTGCGAGGTCGGAGTGGGTTGTCGGATCTATCACGACCGTCCCCTCGGCTGCCTCACGTTCAAGTGCGAGTGGTTGAAGGGGGTCGGCGAGGAATCCGATCGCCCAGATCTGCTGGGGCTGGTGCTGGATCTGGCGGTTTCCAGGGGAAACCAGCCGCCAGAAATTCTCCAGGTCTTCGAGATTCTGGAGGGCGGGCTGCATAACGCGGCGGATCTGGTCACGCGAAGCGTGTCGATGGCAGCGCTGTGCAGCATACCGGTTACCTTCATTCATGCCTCGGGCAGGAAGGAGATTCTGGACGAGTCACGCTCGCTGCCCGGGGATATCCTGGAAGCAGCTATCTACGAGGGATTCGAGATTGTCAGAAAGCCGCCTTGGCAGTGAGGCGGTCGAGGAGAGGAGCAGTTTGGCCAACGCGGCAGACTGCTCCTTTTCAATTTTCCGGAAATATTTCTAGTGTGACGAACGCGTAGTGTATTGTGAATCTGACTTTTCAAGGCGGATTTGGTAATCGTCCACATTAGTCAATTCTTGTACACTGTCCACATGCACATTTTCGACTGGCCACTTTTCTTTAGCCAAAGTTTTAGCCGCTGTTTCGTTTTCGGCTACCACATGGACTAAACGATGTTCCTCGAATAATTGATTGTTGGGATTTCGACCCAACAGGGTCGCAAATAGTTTGGGCATAAGATTAAGTTTAGTGAAGTTTATTAACTGTTAAAAAGTGTAGCATATTTTTGATAGGCTCACGAATTTGGTGTATACTTTGAGCATATGGAAAAACAAAAATTGTCAGGCTTATTTCGCCCCCAGTCGATTGCGGTGGTGGGTGCATCAGAGGCGAAAGGCAAGGTGGGCAACGTGGTGGCTGAAAATTTGTTGAAGCTTGGATATCAGGGCGAGGTCTTTTTGGTGAATCCGAAATACCCAACTTTGTTGGGACAAACTTGCTATCCTGACGTGGCCAGTATCGGCCAGGAGGTTGATTTGGCGATTGTGATTGTGCCGGCCAAATTTGTTTTGGCGGTAGTGAGCGGTGCGGCGGAGCGCTGCCAAAATTTTGTGATTATTTCGGCAGGCTTTTCGGAAATGAGCGCTGAAGGCAAAGAACGCGAAGCAGAGATTTTGAAACTGGCCGAAGAAAAAGATTTGCATATTCTGGGTCCGAATTGTTTGGGCTTCATTGTGCCGGAGCTGCACCTCAATGCTTCATTTGCGGGTGGCTTGCCCGAAGTGGGGAATGTGGCGCTGGTCTCGCAGTCTGGGGCCATTGCGGTAGCCTTCATGGATTTGGCCCAGCGAGAAAGTTTGAAATTTTCTTCAATTGTTTCCATTGGCAACAAAATGCAACTGGATGATGCCACGCTACTTGAATATTTTGAGCAGGATGCTGAGACGAAAGTAATCGGCATGTATTTGGAAGGCATCAAGAATGGCGAACGCTTCATGGAGGTGGCGCGGCGTGTTTCGGCCAAAAAACCCATTGTGGTGCTCAAGGCCGGTCGCACGCAGCGCGCGCAAAAAGCCATTTCTTCACACACCGGAGCACTAGCCGGGAGCGATCAAATTACAGACGTGGTTTTTCATGCAGCTGGAATTTTGCGGGCCAATAACCTGGAACAGTTTGCTAATCTGCTGAAACTGGCTTCTTTGGTTGAGGTGCCGACGAATGATAAGGTGATTGTGGTGACGAATGCGGGCGGACCAGGCGTGCTCACGACCGACGCTTTTCAAAACAAGCAAGTCACGCTCAAAGATTTGAGTCCAGAGACCGAACAGTCACTCAAAACTTTTTTGCCCGAAGAATCCTCAGTGGCTAATCCGATCGACCTTTTGGGTGATGCCAAAGAAGATCGCTATCGAATGGCACTGGAGGCTATTGATTGGGAGGATGCCGGCACGGTGTTGTGTGTTTTAACGCCGCAGGATCAAACGCCCGTGGGGGAGATTGCCGAAGCGTTGATTGCATTCAAACAAAAAACCAAAAAGGTGGTACTAGCCGCCTTCATTGGCGGAGAGCGAGTGGAGAAGGCTATCGCGCTCTTGCAACAGCAAGGTATTCCCAACTTTCCTTTTCCTGAACAAGCAGTGAGTTGTGTGAGCGCTTTTTGGACTTGGGGAAAGAATCGTTCCAATCGGCAAGAGAGCGGTTGGAAGCCAAAAGTTTCGCGACAAGCCAAGGCTCAGCGCATCCTTGAAGATGCTCAAGTAGCTAAGCGCAAAGCCTTGTTGTTTTCGGAAGCCAAGGCGTTGATGGAATTGTATGCTATTCCGACTGTGCCTGCGCAGTCGCTAGCACCCGGGGAAACGGCGAAACTCAAGGCTGAGTTGCAATACCCGGTAGTGGTTAAAGTGGATAGCGACACGGTGCTACACAAGATTGATCGGCAAGGTGTGATTCTGAATGTGCAAAATGAAACTGATTTGGCGGCAGCGGTGGTCAAATTACAGCAGAACTTTCCTGGCGAGCGGGCCATTATTCAGCCAATGCTCAAATTGAAAATGGAACTAATTGTGGGTATTCAACGCGACTCGACATTTGGCTCGGTGATTATGTATGGATTGGGCGGGACCTACACGGAGGTTTTCAAATTGGTCGATTTTATTGTGGGCCAACCAGGCGTGGAAGAAATTGAGAGATCTATCTTGAGTGGCAAGTTGGGATTTCTGTTCCAGGGAATGCGCGGCCAAGCGCCTTATTCGGTCCAAGAGTTGGCTCAAATTTTGTCAGGTGTTCTGGCTTTGGCACATGAATTGCCAAGCATTGCTGAGTTTGATATAAACCCACTCCTAGTTTATAATGACGGTACCCCTGCCGTGGCAGTGGATGTTAAAGTGATTTTCTAATAATTTGTTTAGTCGAGACTATGAACAAAAAACTAAAAATTTTGTTGGTGGATGACGATAGCGATACGCGCGACATGTATGCGGCTGTTTTTGAAAAGGCCGGATTTCAAGTACTGGAAGCCAAAGACGGGTTGGTGGGAGTGGAAGTGGCCACCAAGGATTTGCCGGACGTGATTTTCAGTGGAATCATTATGCCGCGCATGGATGGCTATACCATGATGGAAGCTCTCAAAAAGAATGTCGCCACCGCCAGCATTCCAGTGGTCATTTCTTCTCATTTGGGACGCGAGGAGGATCAACAAAAAGCCAACCTGCATGGTGCCAAAGATTTCATCGTGCGCGGTTTTACCACGCCCAACCAAGTAGTGCAGCGAGTCAAAAAGATTTTAGCGAAGGGCGGTGTCTATCATATCGAATTTAGTCCCTATTCATTGGACGCCCAGGAAATGGCGCGCGAGTTGCATTTACCAGAAAATTATCAGTGTTTGGAATGTCACGAACGGATGGTACTGACTCTTAGGCCGCAAGATCGCAAAGAGTTGGTATTCGACGCAACGCTCTATTGTCCGAAGTGTGGGTGGGAATCAAAATAAACACTAGTCTTATTTTTGGATAGGTGCTTTGGGGGTGGCTGAGCGGCTGCTCGCTCCCTGGCGTTGTCTATTGAATTTATGGTCAATTGGAAATTGCAACCAGCTGAAGCGGAAGAAAGCACGGCGCTCGACGGTGTGCACCCAGTGGTGGTGAAATTACTCAAGCAACGCGGGGTGACCGAAGAAGCGGTCAAGAATTTTTTGACGCCGAGCTACGATCGTGATATTCACGATCCATTCTTGTTTTCCCAGATGGAAAAGGCGGTAGCGCGGATTGGTGTAGCCAAAGAGCGCGGGGAAAGAATCGTGATCTTTGGAGACTATGATGCGGATGGCGTCACTTCTTCGGCGGTGCTCAAGCGAGCGCTGGATGATTTGGGGGCGATCTCGGAGGTCTATATTCCGAGCAAGGAGCTGGAAGGTTATGGCATGAATGTGGCGGCGGTTGATCAATTGGCAACTACCGATATCAAGCTGATTATTACGGTTGATTGCGGCATCACCAATGTTGAGGAAGTGGAGCGGGCAAATTCACATGGATTGGATGTGATTATTACCGATCATCATCATGTGCCCAAAAAAGTGCCAGCGGCCTATGCGATTATTAATCCCAAGGTGGAAGGTTGTGGTTATCCGTTTTCAAGTTTAGCCGGCGTGGGTGTGGCTTTCAAATTAGCGCAGGCGCTCTATGCCAAATTCATGCCAGAACAGGCGCAGCAGCTCAAGTGGCTTTTGGACTTTGTGGCCATCGGGACGATTGCGGACTGTGTGCCATTGATCGATGAGAATCGGACCATTGCTAAATATGGCTTGATTGTGCTTGGCAAAACGCGCAGTGTGGGACTGCAGGAAATGTTTCAGGTTGGTCGGATTGCCATCAATGAGGAACAGTTGCCGACCAGTCATCAGGTTTCTTTTCAAATTGCACCGCGCCTCAACGCGGCTGGACGCATGGGGCACGCCAACATTGCCTACAATTTGATCGCTGGAGTTAATCGAGTTGAAGCACGCGATCATGCCCTGGACCTGGAGGCCAAGAATCAGGAGCGCCAAAAAGTGACCGAACGGGTGGTGGAAGAAGTGCGCGTGCTGGTGCGGAATGCTTTCAAAGACAAACCATTCATATTCGCAGTAGGTGAACATTTCCCGTCTGGAATCTTGGGTTTAGCGGCCGGGCGAGTGGCCGATGAGTTTGGTAAACCAACAGCTATTTTTCAAAAAGG
>SCTJ01000134.1 GCA_004297805.1 Patescibacteria group bacterium
AATCAGAATTAGCTTCTTTGCAAAAAATGACTAAACGCATTATTTCATTTTTTAAATTGCCTAATACCCAGTATGCTTTTTCTTAATTTAATGTATTTTTATTAATTCAGAGAGCTATAATTGCAAATTTTTTAAAACTTTGTCTGCTTCGTCTTTAGAAGAAACATACAAATAAAAATCATCATAATATCTGCAAGCCTTTAGGTCTAATGAACTTAAACGAGTTTTTAAAATATTGTCAATTCGACAAGCAACTATTTCAGCAATAATATGAGAAGTGTCTGGTCCAATTGGAATTCCTATTGATTGTCTTTCTTGACAAGCTCTTAATGCTATATCAACGCTTTCAGCATATTTGTAAAGTTCAGCATTTGTGTCTCCGCTTGCAATTAATGAATCAAGATTATCTTTTTCTTTAAAGTAGTGTTTTGCCTTGTCCTTACCTAATAATGCCCAAGCGATAGAATGAGTATAAATTGTTGGATAGAATTTAGAAATATCAACTCTAACTTCAATTAATTTATCAATTGATGTTTTAAGCAGGGAGTTTCTGAATTCAGCAACGCTTTTGCTAAATGTTGAAACAGACCTTTTGTCTATCGCTGTTTCAGGGATTGGATAACTTTGAGAATACTCAGAAAGTCTAAATACTGCTTCGTAATCTGCCCAACGAGAAGCTATCTTTTCTGATAATATTGAAAAATGCTTCGGGTTTGGTATCTGTAAAAAGCGTCTTGATAATTTACCTTTTGAAATCGAGTAAACAGTCGCTCTTGAAGCATTGTATTTTGAAATAAAGTCCGCTTTGTGTGCTTTTTTTCTGTCTTTGAATTGTTGGGATGTTTCGCCTGGGTTTTGAGTTAATACAAAAGTCGGAGAATTTATTTGTGTGTTGTTTTCAAAAACAGTTCTCCAACTTAAAAGTGTCGCTGCAATGTCTGCCGATAAATCGGAAGTGTCAAAAGGTGGTGGCAATTCCTTTGGAAAATAACCTCTTTCTATTAAGTCTTTTAATGTCATCTTGTCTCTTGATTGTCGTTTTTTAAGTGCAATAAAGCGCATTGCCAACGTTTAAATGTCTTTTAATGAACCACAAAAAGAACATGAGGTTAAAAACATCACTGGGAGGGAGAGAGGGAGCGTTTCAGGGCATACTCACCCTAAGCCAGCGGTTAAGCCAGCCTAGTGTGAGCCTAACATTAAATATCACCGGTCGGTCGCTTCGGTCGCTTAATATCAGGGTGAATGTCTGTATCGCATCATTCACTGCAATCGTTACAACCGTTGAGTTGCCATGCACGCCGATTGCCGCTAAGTCGGAATTGCAAGCTAGGACGCACATCCAAACTACTTGCGCTACACAAATCTTAACCACTCCTTACGTTCCCGCTTTGCATGTTCCCACAGTAACGGGTAAAATATCCTTTCCGTTGTCTGTGCCTGCCGTCTAGTTTTCGAGACCTTACCGACACACAAACAACATACATTAACCTTCACTGGTTAATGGGAAAAAGCCCTGTTTTGCAGACGGGGCTTTTTTTTGCCTAATCATAACGCATTTTTTCACTCTCAGCGGCTTTTTTATAGCCATGAAACGCCATCCGGCAAGGCGTACAACAAAAGCGTTGATTATACGTTCTACGCGGCACATCCGCCCCGCAATACTCACAAATCAACCGCCCAAGCCCTGCCTGAATAACAACGGGTACGTTGGCAACGGGGGCGTTGGGTTCATTACCGCTCTGCTGCGCTTGTGTTACCGCCTCAAGGCTTGCGTTTACCAACGGAGGCGTTGCAACGGGTACGTTGTTTTCACCCGCTGTAATAACGGGTGCGTTGTCCTGATTCTCTAGCACACCGGCGGCGCGGCTGTCCGTGTCCGCGCTTTCTATTCCCGATGTGCTTACAGGTTTGGGTGCTTCTCCAATTGCAAACGGCGAGCGGCGGTATATTGGCTAATCAAAATCAGTCCTAACAAGTCCAAAACCACCGCTCTGGCAATGGCAAAATTAAGCTGTAAATCATTAGGATTCGTGCCTAAATAATCGGCGGCTTTTTGCCAAAACTGCGCACTGGCGCGGGCTTCTGACAACGCATTGGATTGTTTTAACAACTCGTTTAACTGGGTTTGCAAAGCCTGTAATTCTGCCGTTCTGGGGTTGACGCATTTAGTTAAATACGATGGGTTACAACCGGCAAGCTGGGTTTGCTTGGCGGTGATCGCGTTCTGCAAGGTGGAAACTTGGCTGTCGGCTTGTTTCAAGCTGGTTTCCTGCCGTGCGGGGTTAATGGTTAAAGAAAACACCGCCGCGCTGATGCTTAAGGCAAACAGAATCATTACCAATACCGCAGCAAACAGGGCTTTGTCGGCTTGGCGGGTCGCGTGAGTAGGCTAAATCGGTGGTGAACGTGACTTTACAAAATTCAGTAATCACGCAAAACACCACAGCGGGAATAATCCCTATACCGCTGCTGCCGTCGCTAATGAACTGAATCGAGTAGATTAAAGAGAGAATCACCGCGCATATTCCAAGAATTAAGCGCACGGTAGGCAATACTAGCCCATTGTTTTGTTGTGTTATCATAATCAAGCCTTTTTTAAGTTGCTTTTAAAGGGTAACGGGTGGCTTTGCTGGAGATTGTCGAGACCTTAAGCGTGGCTGCCCGTTTTTGCATATTTGTCCATCTGTTGTTTAAACATAAAATCATCGTACTCTTTCCTCGTTTTAAAGCCTTGCCGTTCCCATACTTCAAGAACTTTCGGCTTTACCTTTTTTGCCTCCTCTGTGTTGTTTAATTCTAACCAGTTCTGATACTGACCTTTTAACGCTTGGCTTTCGCTTCTGTAGTGCTTTAAAAACGCTTTTTCGCTGTAAACCAATTTAGACCAGTAAGTTTCTTTTTTCGCCCATTCAAAACAGGCTAACTCTTCGTTGCTAAGGCTGCTTTTAACGGTTGCGGTAGATTGGCTTTCCCAATCTACAGTAGATGGACTTTCCCTAGCTACTGTAGCTGCCCTTTGGTCATCTCTAGTAGATTCGGTTTTGCCAGTATCTGCTATTACATCTGTGTTTATATCTGTGTTTATATCTGTGTTTATATCTGGTATAGGTTGGCGAATTTGACCAATGGATGGGCGATTTTCGCCATTCGATTGGCGAATTTGACCAATGGATTGGCAAAACTCGCCACTCGATTGGCAATTTTCGCCAATGGCTAAATTCAAGGCTTCCGGCGGTTTTAAGGCAAATTCCGCCGGTATGGTGTACCAGGTTGTGCGGTCATATTTGATTTCGTTGTAATTGCCTGACTTCAACACGCCTAAATCACATAATTTCTTTAAATACATAGAGATAGAACGGCGTGGCATATAGGGAAATAACTCAACAAAAGCCGCTGCGCTGTTATACGTCCAATAATAACCATCGTGTATATGTGATTGATTTGCTTTGTTTTTTGTCAGCCAAAAGCGGATATTAGTTAGCAAAATTGCCGACTCTACGCCATACTTAATCGCCTCCTCGACTTCAAAAAAGTGCATGGTCATTTGCTCTCCTCTTTGGGTTTGTGTTCCTTTAAAAAGCCAATATAAGCATTCACCATTTCCAAATATTCAGCAGGTATCCACATCATCTGCCCTTTTTTTTCTTTTTTGGGTCGTCCAACTTTTCGGCGTTCTAGGGTTTCATTTTCTGTTTTCATACAAAAACCTACAAATAGGGTTGATTTAAAGCTAACTGAATATTAAAAGTTTAAAGCCGCATAGTCAATAATTTTGACTAAGTTAAAATAATTTTAGCCAAGTAAAAATTATTTTCGCTAAGTCGAATTAAAAACAGTGGTTAAAAAGCTGTTGAATTTCAACTAAGTTTATATTCAATGCTTGTAGTATTATGTAGTAAAATATATAATACAAATACTACATAAAACTACACTTTGCAGGTCTCGACATGAAAACAAAAATCTTTGCCATTTGTGAACAATTACAAAAAACCGGCGTTAAACCCACGTTGGAAAAAGTCCGCGAAGCATTGGGCGGCGGCAGCTTTTCCACCATTAACCCAATTCTTAAGGAATGGAAAGAGCAGCAATCCACCAGCGAACAACCTAGCCTTGAATTGCCACCGGAGGCGATGCAAGCCGTAACGCAAGCGGCGGGGTTAATTTGGAAAATTGCCAGCGACAAAAGCACGGAATTAACCAACTCCATCAAAACCGAATTTGAAACCCTGCTAAAAGAGGCGAATGCTGAGAAAGAAGAGGCATTAAAAGAAATTGCCCGTTTGGAACAAACAGCGGCAAAACTGAATAGTGACAACGAAAGCCAAGCGCAACAAATCAGCGTATTAAACTTGCAACTGCAAAAGCTGCAATTGCTGCTTGATGCCGATGTGCAGCACATTGAGGAACTGAAAACCGAATTAAAACAAGTCCACAATGAAGCCAATACCTTATCTGCCGAAGTGCAAAAGCAGGAATTGCTATTAAGTGCTGCGGACAGCCAAAACGCTAAACTTAGCGATCTGTTGGAACAGAAAAAAACCGAACTCGATAAAACCAATCATGCGGCGGCAATCAAAGAACAGGAACTGAACGCGGCACTGAAAGAAGCGAATGCGGCAAAAGATAAGGCTTTGCAAGAAATTAAAGAAGCGCGTAAAGAAGCCGATAAACAAACTAAGGAATTGAACGCGCTAAATTTGCAAGTGCAAAAGCATCAAATAAGCCTTGATGCCATCAGCCAACAAAATGAAAACCTAAACGCTGAAATGAAAGTTTTGAAAATCGAATTGAAAGAAGCCAACAGCGAGGCGGCAATGTTGAAAGGGCAATTAGTGGTTTATGAAAAAATGGAGAAGGGAAAATAGGGCGTTTGCAACAGGCACGTTGGCGGGTGTTTGACCCCGCGCAGCAATAGCGCGGCGCACCCGCACCGAGCTTTCAATACACACAGAGACAGACGCGCTGCGCGGGGGCGAACACCCGCCAACCCTGCCCATACCCACTAGAGACACCCTTGTTTTCGCTTCCTTTTGCTGATTTAGCATTCGCCCCTGAACCGCATCGCGGCGGCTGTCGCGTTGGTGGAAAAACGTAAAGCTTCGCTATTTCTTCTTATCAAACCAAACAGCTTTTATTAATAAAAAACCGTTTAAAAGCTTGGTACGCTTGAATTGAGTATTTACTCATTTGAAACTTTACTCAAATACTCATTAAAAAGTCGGCTGGTTAATTCATTTAAACTTAGCCCTTCTTTTGCCGCTTGCGCTTTAATTCTGCGGTGTAATTCTTCGGACATATCCACATTAAAACGCTTGAGCTTTGCCTTGCTCTGTTCGGGCGCGGTTTCGGTTTCTTTAACAGCGACTAGGGCGCGTTCTTTCGCGGTGGTTGGCTTTCCGGCTTTAAGCATTGAGAAACTCCTTCAATTCCTGCGCAATGGCGCGTATTTCTGCCGCTGCATCGGTTGCGCCTTCTGCATCCAGAACGGTAGAGCCGGTTGCTGCACTTTTGGGATAAATCACCCGCTGGCTGGTAAAGTTTTTGAACACGGGCAAGCCATAACCTTCTAACGCTTCACCTATTTCTTTACTCAATTGGGTATTTTTAATCACGCGGGAAATAATAAAGGCGGCTCTCGGTTTGCCGTTGGTGACTTCCTGACGGGTCTTAATAATCTCTACCAAGTCCTCACACGCCCACACATCATAAGGCGATGGCTGCACCGGAATTAAAATCATATCGGCGCATTTGATGGCGGCAACCGCTAACTCTGCAATTTGTGGCGCACCGTCAATAATCAGCCAGTCTTGATTGTCTTGAATCGCTTGAATGTCTTTGGCTAGGGTTGGGCGGTCTAAACCGACAACGGGCAACAGCTCCCCATTTCCGGCGGCGTTCCAATCCCGTGCGCTGCCTTGCGGGTCGGAATCTATTAATAA
>SCTJ01000178.1 GCA_004297805.1 Patescibacteria group bacterium
TTTCACGGCTACGGGCGGGAAATAGGCGACGCCGATTCCGGCCTGTATCGCCGGCGGCGGCTCCTTCGGGCTGGCGCTGTTCTGCGGGTTGATGTTCGACTGAGCAACGAAGTCGCTCGCGTTGTTGTTCGAGTCCCAGCCATTGCCAGATTTTTCTTCGGATCCGCCAGGACCGAGCGTAAGGTCCGTAGACGATGCGGAAGATTTTCGCTCGGCGCTCGTCGTGTTTGTTAAGATGGGTGCAGCACCAGATCCTTCAAATAGACTTGCTGTGGGTCCGTAGCCGACGAAATCGACAACCGATAGACCGGTGACGCTGGTGACAGTGAGTGTATCCTTGGCGAGGACGATCTTTCCGGCCGTCCCCCCCATCGCGATCGCCCCGATGACATCGGGAGTCGGAAGATCCCGCGTGCCACCCGCTCCCGCTGCTTCGCCAACAAGGAAGAAACTCTTCGGCTGGATCACTCCTGCAAGGTAGGTCTTGAAATTTCCGAACGACCCCAGTGCAGACGCATACTGAACCGACCATCCATCAACACTGATCGGCGCATTCGTCGGGTTGTAGAGCTCGACAAAATCATTTTTCCAGGTCGAGCCGCTGTTCCCTCCTCCCCCATAGATTTCGCTGATCACAACATGATTCGCCTGACCATGAAGAAAGGACGAAGCAAGAGTGACGAAGAGGAGACATAGACTCAGGCGGGACGCGGATCTTCCGCTGCCATTACCGTTTGGCGCGTGGTGAGCCTCCGGTTGTAGCGTTGGGGTGTGGCACCGATTTACAGAATCGTTGGTGGACAAAAACATTCGGGATTTACGCACGACTCCACATCCTCTCCTCATGTTCACTTTAATAGAATAAGTTTCTGTGTCTCGGAATACTCTTTTAACTGAACTCCCGATAAGGGACGTGCAACCAGGCGATAGAAGTACACACCGCTTGGGCTCCTTCCGGCGTTCCATTCGACCCTGTGTCTGCCGGCACCCCTCTCACCAGAAACGAGCGTCGCAAGTTCCCGACCGAGCACATCCATCACCTTCAAGGTGACGGAGGATTGATATGGTACTGAATATTCAATCCAGGTGCTGGAATTGAACGGATTGGGATAATTCGCACTCAGCTGATATCCGGTCGGTTGGAGTGACGGCTGCGCAATCT
>SCTJ01000179.1 GCA_004297805.1 Patescibacteria group bacterium
TCAGCATTGTCATCGAGCTGATATCGAGTGGTTCGCAGGGCTGAAGCCCTGCGCCACATCGTCTGGGCTATATTTCCTTCGTCCTGTGACTGACCAGCCGTCTCTTCCACTCGAGCGCATCGGCCCGTATCGCCTGGTCTCTGAAATCGGCCACGGCGGCATGGGCACGGTGTATCTCGCCGAGCGCGACGGCGATTTTCACCAGCGCGTCGCGATCAAAGTCGTCCGCGGCCTGCTCGGCGCCGACGGCCTTCGCCGCTTCCGCGTCGAGCGCCAGATCCTCGCCTCGCTCCAGCATCCAGGCATCGCCGGGCTCCTTGACGGCGGCACGACGCCGGAGGGGATGCCCTATCTGGTGATGGAGCACATCGAGGGCGTCCGGATCGACGACTACTGCGACGCCCGGCATCTGACGCTCGCCCAGCGCGTGACGCTGTTCTGCCGCGTCTGCGACGCCGTGAGCGCGGCGCACCGCAGCCTCGTGGTGCACCGCGATCTGAAGCCGTCCAACATCCTCATCACCGCCGACGGCACGCCCAAGCTGCTCGACTTCGGCATCGCGAAGCTCTTGACCGACGATGACGCCGATCCGCTGCTGGTGACGTCGCCGTCGGTGCGCGCGCTGACGCCGGAGTACGCGAGCCCCGAGCAGATCCGCGGTCTGCCGATCACGACGGCGACCGACGTCTACTCGCTCGGCGTGTTGTTGTTCGAGCTGCTCACGGGCGAGCGCCCGCACCGCCTCGGCACGCGCACCGCCGCCGAGCTCGAGCGCGTGATCTGCGGCCAGGAGGCTCGACGGCCGAGCGCGTTCGTCGAGAAGCGGCTCGCGCGCGAGCTGGAGGGCGACCTCGACACGATCGCGCTCGCGGCGCTGCGGAAGGAGTCGTCGCGCCGCTATCAATCGGTCGAGCAGCTGGCCGACGACCTGCGGCGGTACCTGGACGGCCGGCCGGTGCTCGCGCGTCCGTCGACGTGGAGCTATCGCGCGCGGCGGTTCGTCCAGCGCCATCGCGCGGCGGTCG
>SCTJ01000002.1 GCA_004297805.1 Patescibacteria group bacterium
TCCTAATGATTAAAAGTGTTTCGGACTTTGGAAAAGACAAACATGATCCTGAAGTGAAACCATGGCGGCGTTATGCGTGCCATGCCGCCGCTGCATTTGCGTTCAACCTGATTAAGAGTGGACCTGCACGCAGTCTCAGTGAGGTGACTGCAAGCGAGCAAACAGCAAATGACGAAGAGGATAGAAAGCGCGCCGCAGAACGCAGATGGCAGTATATCCAAAATCATCTACTTAGAGGCATTGAAATCACCTTCATCCTGAAAGGTTATGTTGGCTTTGATTGGTTCCGCGAAGTATTGATGGACACTTGTCTTACCTTTTCGCGCAATGATAAGTCATTCAAAGTTGGCCGGCTCCTCGCCGACTCTGCTTCCCCAAACACTGTGGAACATTCACGCGCTTCGGATGTGCCCCTATGTTCTTTTTGGGAAATCTATGAACCCGAACCAGGGTACTGGTTCAGGAAAATCTCACCAACAAAGCGAGACTTCACAGTCGTAGCCGGTTTCGATGCGATTGCTCCGTGGACGACGCTAGGCATTGAAAGGGTGAAGAACTTGGAGGATCTTGCGCTGCTGACTGAAATCGGAATCTCAATTCCAGCACGTGCCTATCAGGTCGGTGTCGAGGAATTTATCCTCAGATTTTTAGGTGATACATTTTCGTTTTCGGTGCAATTGACTGAGAACACACCTTTGGAAGCGCTCCACGAATTTGCTCGAATGCAATATACTATTACTACCAAGGATGAGCCAATGCCAGTGGGAACTAGCTTCAGCGGTGTTCAACTCCTCGACATGTTTTTGCGCCAGTTACTTCCTCGACCAAAAAGTGAAAAATCCAAAACCGGAATGGGAATGATGGGGCTTTCCGGTCCCGACGGCAAAGCAATTTCTTTCTATCCGACAATGCCATTGGGGTTTAACAAAAGGCCGGAATCGCATGAATACTCCTTTACGATTACGACGCCTGCCAAATTTGATTCAGCAGCGAGGATCAAGGAGTTAGAAAATAAACTAGTTTCTAATCCCACTGATGCCGAGTTGTATTTTGAGCTTGCCTCTGGCTATTCGTATGAGGGCCGCCTACTGGACGTTATCAAGTGCCTGGAAAACGCAATTAAGGCCGCCCCACCCAGTGCAAAAGTGCATGTCTTGCTAGGCCAAACGTTTCGTAAATTGGGCAGATTCGACGAATCACTTCTGCACTGCGAGAAAGCGTTGACCCTGGCACCTGACGATGCTCGCATGCATAATGCGCTTGGCGTTTGTTTGGCTGAATTGGACAAACATGATGCTGCGATGGTTCACTACGAAACAGCCGCACAAATCGATCCTTCTCAGTCCAGCTATCAAATAAATCACAGTATGGCGCTTGTACATCTGCATCGGTATTCGGAAGCAATTGCTCCAGCGAAACGCGCTGTTGACTTGGCCCCCGATGATGCGAGGTGTGCAATACTACTCGGTATTTTATTCGACAGTGAAGGCAGACGGGCTGAGGCGACGCATTACTTTGAAATAGCGACTCAACTGGCACCAGATAGTGCAGAAGCTCACGAACACCTCGGCACACAGCTAGCCAGGGCAAACCAACACGATAAGGCGATTGTGTGTTTTCAACGTGCCGTAGAAATTGAAGATAGTGTACGGAGATGCGAGCTGTTGGGTGCATCACTGTCAAGCCTGGACCGCTGGTCTGAAGCGGAAGAAGTCTTTCGCCGAGGTGTGAAATTGGACCCAAAACACTCGGGGATGTTGATGAATCTCGGTGTCGCAGTGGCAACACTCGGTAGGGCCGAGGAAGCAATTGATTTTTTTAAAAGATCACTTGAAATTGATCCAAATAATGTTACAGCTCAGCGAAACCTTAAACAGTTTCGGAAAATTATGGAGAAATTAGAAAAGAAAGGTATCGCCAGAACGTGAAAGTTGGATCGGACTTGGTAGGATCACATTTTTCCCTAAATCGACAGTAACTGCAATGATGCTTCCAACCAGCCGGTCCACATCGACTCGCCAAAAGCGGCGAGTGACCGGCGTGTTAGCAATGAGGAGGAGAAAACTATGCTATGTCTTTCGTACGGCTCAAACATGTCAATAACGCGAATACAAGATCGAGTACCATCGGCGAGGCCTGTTGCTGTTGCAACGTTGCCCAAACATCGGCTCAAATTTCATAAAGTCAGTAATGATGGTTCTGGCAAATGTGATGCACAGGCAACTGAAGATACCAACGATTATGTTATTGGGGTCTTATTCGAAATATCTGATAATGAAAAGCCTGCTCTTGATAATAAGGAAGGATTAGGTGTAGGCTATGATGAAAAAGAAGTCGAGGTTGTGACAACTGACGGGCGGACTATGAAGTCAGTGATGTACTTCGCGACAAGCATTGACCCCTCTAGGAGGCCTTACACTTGGTATAAAAACCACGTTTTGAAGGGAGCCAAGGAAAATGGCTTGCCAGAAGAGTATATTTCAAAGATAGAGGCAGTTATAGCAGACGATGATCCGGATAGAGCAAGAAATGAGCGTGAATCGTCAATTTATCGCTAGCCTTGTTTTTGCAGCGGATCGCAAAAAGCCGCGCCCGCTGAAGAGCCCGTTAACCACGAAAAAAGGAGAATTTTATGTGGCAAATTGAAAATGAATTTAAAGTAATAATCGGCGGCAACACATACATTAACACTCCAAACATCTTAGTTTACAAAGGTACTTCACTTTTCACCATCAGGAGAAGCGATGATGGTTTGCTTGGAATTGACTTCGATGTTTACGACAAACAAGGAAAAAGAGCCGCCACTATTAAAAAAGGTGTCATCGTTCAAGGAAACCAATCTGAATATACCATAACAACCGGAATGGATCGGTATACCCTAACTGAAAATAAAACAGGTGCAGTAATTTGCGACATCAAAAAACGATCACAGGCAGTTAACGCAGAGTTGGAAGTTTCAGTAAAGTTATATACCCCTGACGGTTTCCTATTCGATGCCACTCCGACAAAAACAAATATCGGAGGTATGCAAATGACTGGTTGTGTAATGTCAAACTGCGGGGCTGGGATCGTCATTGGATGATTTTATCTGAAATTTTAAGACTTCTTTTTGTAAGCACTCAACAACCCAAGTTAAATGAGTCAAAACAGCTTCATCTTGGGACTTGAAGCTACTCGCTGTAAGACTATCAATATTGATCTTGTCAGAAAAATCAATTGTAGTGGTTCCATGATTATCTG
>SCTJ01000031.1 GCA_004297805.1 Patescibacteria group bacterium
TTTTCAGAAGGCTTACATCTCGACTGATGTTGAAACCTGTGTGAAAGATAGATATCGACAAAGTTTATATATAAGACCTCTCATATGGTCACAATGGCTCACTAACCAAGTTTGAGAATATTTTCTTCCTCGAAGATCGCCTGCAACCCATCAAGCAGAGCGACCGAATTCTTCAGGGCTAGAACGTCGAAGACATACACAGCATCCTGAACAGCCAATTGAAGAATGGAAACGGGATTCAAAATGGGGCCGTGATTCGGTTTCCACTCAACATCAAACCCGACTTTCTAGTATTTCTGGATTATTTCGGACATCGCTTTTTTGCACTCTTCTTCTTGATCGACAAACCTTACAGCATCTTCAGGCAACAACCACGTAAGCAACGGCAATTGGCTTTCACGAACTGGTAGCACTTCGGCTTTCGCTTTCTCGATGTCGAACCTGGACGACAGAAATAATTCAGAAATGAACGCAGAATGTGCATCAGTTAACTTGTCTCACGTTTCCTCTGCAGATTCAAGAGCCTTGAGAGCAGGCTCATTCAAATTTTTCTGATCAACTTTCAGCGTTTCCAGCCAATACTTCGCTTCAGCGGGTTGGCGGTATCTCACCAATTCGTCCACCACCCAATGCCCCAAATCCGGATGCTCCGAGATCAAATCTTCAACCAATTCAAGAATTCTGCGAAATGAGGATCATTTTAACAAAAACACGCGAGGCGTCAACACAACGTCATAACTAACGTAAATCTTTGAAGTGGAATCTACGCTTGTTCAAAAAGAACAAATGATTGCGGGCAATGATGTTATTCATTTGCGGGCACCAATCCATGTTGATGTTGAACGCCGAACGCCACTTGTACAACAATCGAAAGATGAACTGGCGTCCGAGGCCCACTTTGTAGGGCATGTCAAATTTGCTACGAACAAAAGAAAGTTCACTTGGCTGAAAAAAACGAATGAATCATTCGCATTCCTACTCGACTTCAGCGACCATTTCGGCATACTGCAATCCAGCAACTCTGTCCAAATAACGGACCAATGGTTCGAGATAGACAGTGCTCTTCTCCAGCACGTGCTCCACAAAATTCAGGTGGTTTTGAATGATCAATGGAACGAGAACGGATTCGACACCAAAGTCGCTTTCCAATTTGTGCTCCACGATTTTGCCGCACGCCTAAAATTCATCATTTCGATAAAGTGAACCTGCATAACAATGTTTCGATGACGTGTAAAGCTAACCTCTCGGTACAGATGATGGATGCTTCAAAAGTGCTCCAATCCAAACTTTGGTCTTGTCAACTTGACCCAAATGGAACAGAGTTTCAAGGTCCTTGACCAATGGTTCCAAATCACTCACAAAACAGAGGACGTAAGCCTTTCCTTGGATATCTTCACTCAGCATGCTTTCGTACCTCTCAAGACCAGATCAAGGGTTTTCAGAACAGCGCCTAAAAAACACCAGGTTATATGATTAGGTAAACCTTCGCAGTTACTGGAATCCGATTTCAATCATATCCGGAGGGAGGGAACAGATAAAACATACGCATCAACTTCTTCCAGTTGTCATGCTCCGAAC
>SCTJ01000032.1 GCA_004297805.1 Patescibacteria group bacterium
CTGGCAATTATCAATCTTAAACGTGAAAATGTTTATATCGCCAATGTAGTTAAATGCCGACCACCACAAAATCGTGATCCATTGCCAGAAGAAGTTTCTGTTTGCTGGCCATGGCTCTTGGAGCAAATTAAAATCATCCAGCCTAAACTGATTGTCACGCTCGGCCGTCATTCTATGGAAAGGTTTTTGCCCAATCAAAAAATTTCGGCTGTCCACGGCAAAGCCATGCGGCGCGAAATAGACGGCATCGGCAAGCAAGTTTTTTACACTTTATATCACCCCGCCGCCGCGCTATACAACGGCTCGATGCGAGAAATCCTCATAAAAGATTTCAAAAGAATTCCGAAAGTTCTGAAAGCAATAGAAAAAATATAAATTAAAAAACCGCCCTGTTTACAAAGCAGGGCGGAAACGCATTTAGAGATAACGTACATCCTCCATAGAAAACTTTGGACTGCAAATGGCAACAAGACACAGCGCTTCAGGTTGCAGATTGGTAAAGCCATGTTCTTCGCCCGCAGTTATGGATAACCAACTTCCAGCCTCGAACGACATACCCCAGCTTTCCAGAAAAACATCGCCGTTAATCACGTAAACCCACTCTCGGGTTTCTTTGTGATAATGCGGCTTTTTTCGGCACGCCGGATCGTTTCTTACCCAGCCGAAAGCAATGCTTAAGTCGAACTCGGGAGGAAGAGAATAAGACAATATCCTGGCGCCGTCGAAACAATCTTCTGGCTCAGGAAATCCGACGGGGAAATTTTTGGTCTGATAGCTGAATCCTGAAATTAGGTCTACTTTCACTTCATGAACGTCGTCTGGATCAAATGGCGGTGAAACTATCACCAAATGCTCCATAATCCCCGCGCCCAAGTTGACCAATTTATGCGACCGACCCTTTTCTAAAACAATAACACTCCCCGCTGTCACCATTTGGCTCCAGCCACCATGATTCTCAATTCCGTAGTAAAGCACACCAAATCCCTTGGTTATGATGTAAACCCCGAATTCAAACTCCGAAGCCCCCTTTTTTTGCTACACTAGAGCGTTAACTCAAATAACGCTATGGATATGCCCAAAGGAAAGGAAATTACCTTCTATGAAAGGGAGAAGATGGAAGTCTGGTTACGCCTGAGAAGGAAAAAGAAGTGGATAGCCAGAAAACTAAACCGCGACTACTCCATCATCAAAAGAGAGATCAAGAGAAATTCCGGAGAGCACCTGCCCTACGTGGCAGTTTCCGCCCAACATTTCGCCGACAGAAGAAAAAAGAAAACTAATAAAAGGAAGTTGGAAAAATGGCAGAATGAAAAACTGACTGATTATGTGAAAGGGCTACTGGAGGACGGCTGGAGTCCGGAGGAGATTGCTGGAAGACTGAAAGAATATCCGCCTAAAGAATTGAAGCAATGCAAAGACAAGACTGTGAGCTATGAAAGCATTTACCATTGGATATATGAGGGCGAGGGACGATTCGGCGGACTGTACAAAAAGCTGCGAAGAAAACAAAAGATCAGAAAGCGCAGATTTGCCCGTAAAAAGCAGGTTAAAACGATGATTAAAGAAAGAGTGTCCATTGATAAGCGGCCAGAAATTGTTGAAAAAAGAGAACGTATTGGCGATTGGGAAACGGACAGCGTGATATTTTCCGGGCACAGTATTTTATCCGTCCAATTTGAAAGAAAAACGAAACTGTGCAGAATTCACAAATGCGAAAACAAGACGGCTATCCGTTCAGAAGAAGCTTTGAGGGACAGCATTGAATCATTGCCAGCCAATCTCTGGCTAACTATTACTCGAGATAACGGCAGTGAAAATGTTTTGCATCACCAAACGGAAGTGCCCTCATATTTTTGCGATACCTATTGCTCCTGGCAGAAGGGCGGGGTGGAAAATCTCAACGGTCTGATCCGCGAGTATTTCCCTAAAAAGTCTAATCTTGATAAAGTGGAAGAAAGCTATGTTTACGCCATCCAGGAGAAGTTGAATAACCGAGCCAGAAAAGCCCTTAATTACTTAACGCCTAACGAAGTTCTCGCCCTGGAGTTCAAAAAAGGGGCTCTAAATTCTTGAATTCAATTTCTTCTGTCATCTTATCATGCCTATGAAGCATGGATTGCTCGAACGGATCCATTACTACATGCGCCATAGACCAATTCGGCTGACGTTCCACTTCTCGAAGAATCTGATTACAAACATTTGGTACCGGAAAAAACTCTTTGAACACGTTTGAGACTATCATAACTACTCCTTCCATGACTCGACGTTAGTTGCAAAGGAACACAATACCAAAAATCATTGACTATCTATTTCGTGTGCCCGGGGCGAGACTCGAACTCGCACGATCTTTCGACCGAGGGATTTTAAGTCCCTTGTGTATACCAGTTTCACCACCCGGGCAGATACTATCTTTTGAGGTCGCGTCCGGAATTGAACCGGAGTAGAGGGTTTTGCAGACCCTTGCCTAACCGCTCGGCCACGCGACCAAAAACATAATAAACTATAATTTATCTTAACAAACGCAACACTCATAGTCAATTTACCCATACAAAAACCCCACTAAACAGTGGGGTTTTTATTATTCCACAACTTGGGCCAAAAGATTTTGTCGGCCGAAAGCGAAAGCCTCTTTTTTGGTTTTCACATAAATGTCCACGTGATTGCCCTTAATGGCTCCACCACGGTCCTGACACATATATGTTCCC
>SCTJ01000180.1 GCA_004297805.1 Patescibacteria group bacterium
ATGTGCCGTCGGTGGAGGACGAGGATCGCAAGCGGCGCAACCGCGAGCGGGATCGCCTGAAGCAGGAGCGCACCGCCCACGGCAATCGCATCAAGGGCCTGCTGCATGCGCAAGGCATTCGCGATGCGCAGCCGATGATGCGTGGCTTAATTGCCGGTCTCGATCGCGTGCGCACCGGCGACGGACGACCATTGCCGCTCAAGCTGAAGCAGGAGATCGTCCGCGAGCACACGCGGTTGATGCTGGTGGACCAGCAACTGAAGGAGCTGGAGGCCAGCAGCATGGCCGAGGTGAAGGCCGCCGCCGAAGTGCCCGGCTCAGCCGAGGCCAAGATCGAGCAGTTGATCGAGCTTCGGGGCCTCGGGCCGGTCGGCTCGCAGGGTCTCGTCAACGAGGTGTTCTACCGCTCGTTCACCAATCGCCGCCAGGTCGGCGCCTGTTTCGGCCTGACCGGCACTCCCTTCAACAGTGGCAACAGCGAGCGCGACCAGGGCATCAGTAAAGCCGGTAACCGTCGGGCTCGTGCGCTCGCACTCGAGCTCGCCTGGCTGTGGCTCCGCCACCAGCCCGACAGCGAACTCAGCCGCTGGTTCCGCACGCGCGTCGGCGAGCAGAAGGGGCGCGTCCGACGGATCGCCGCCGTCGCACTGGCGCGCAAGCTGATGGTCGCGCTGTGGCGCTATCTGACCACCGGTGTGGTGCCGACCGGCGCCACACTGCGTCAGGCTCACTAATCGGCCAGCGCAAATGCCGGCCGACGTGACCCAGGATCGACGTGTGACCGCTCCTCATCCGGGGATAGCCCAACCCGCTTCCTCAGAAGGGTCCCGTCTTTCTTGGGCCATGCCTTCACTCGTGCATGAAGGATTAGGGCACCGGGCGATCGAGCCCGACCGGATACAAGGTGATGCGGTGTTGTTGCCGCATGCTTGCATAACGGCCCAGTCCAGGGATCACGTCATGGCCGCTCATCGCGCAATCGTTCCGACCATCCAGCCTCGCACCGCGCTCGCCGCCGTCAAGGCATGGCCTGGCAACTCTGTAGCCTGGCGCTTCTGCACCACGACGGCCAGCCTTGACCGCCGCTGCGCGCGGCGCATCTACAGCACCACGGTCGGGACGAAGAAACGGCTCAGTCGAACCAAGAAACGGATCAAGGAGCTTGCCGCCATGCCCTAGACTTCAGCTGGCATTACCTCTTGACTTCCTCTCCC
>SCTJ01000181.1 GCA_004297805.1 Patescibacteria group bacterium
CTGGACGACGGCGGCGCCGGCCGGGTCGGGCGTCGACGGAGGCGGCATCTCGGTCTGGATGCGGTCGATGCGGAGGATCATGCGGGGCTCCTCTGAGGACGGGGTCTCGTGCGGCCCCGTGCCCGCATGCGGACCGGCGAAACGCGGGTCAGCGCTCGGCGAACGTCCCCAGCCCGGCGTGCAGCGCGCCGGCGCGCGCGATCACCCCGAGGGCCATGAGCGCACCCGCGCCCTCCCCCACGCGCATGCGCAAGTCGAGCAGCGGCTCGAGGCCGAGCTCGGCGAGCACGATGCCGTGTCCCGGCTCGGGAGACCGGTGGCCGGCGACGAGGACGTCCGCCGCCGTCGGGTCCATGCGCGTGGCGACAAGCGCGGGGACGGTGGCAGCGAAGCCGTCGAGGACGACCGGCACGCGCCGCTGCCAGGCGCGCCCGATGGCGCCGGTGAGCGCCGCGAGCTCGAGGCCGCCGACCGTTGCGAGCGCCGTCTGCGGGCCGGCCGCGATGGCCTGCGCATGCCGCTCGAGGGCGGCGGCGACGAGGTCGCGCTTGCGCGCCAGGCCCGCGGTGTCGACGCCGACACCGCGACCGATGACGCGCTCCGGCGCCGCACCGGTCAGCGCCGCCAGGAGCATCGCCGCGGTGGTGGTGTTCCCGATGCCGATCTCACCGAGGACGAGGCAGTCGACGCCCTCGTCGATGAGCGCCGCAGCGAGCTCGTCCCCGGCACGCATGGCTGCGGCACACGCCATCTCGCTCATGGCCGGGCCTGCGAGCACGTCGTTCGTGCCCTCGGCGACCTTGCGGGCGACGACGCCGCTCGGCGTCCGCCCGGCCAGCCCGACGTCGGCGACGACGAGCGTGTGCCCGCCGTCGGCCGCGAGCACGGCCGACGCAGCGTCCCCGCGCGCCGCCGCTGCCGCGATGTCCGTGGAGACGTCGGCGCCGTAGAGGCTCGAGCCGCGCATCGTGTGGCCGTGATCGGCCGCGCAGATCAGGACGCCGGCACGCAGCCGCGGCGGGGGCGCATCGCCGGTGATCGCGGCCCACCGCTCGCTGAGCGACTCGAGCACCCCGAGGCTGCCCGCCGGCCGGACCTGGGTGTCGGCGCGGTCACGGACGGCCGTCGCCGCCCGCCGATCGGGCCGGGCTGCCACCTCCACCACATGCGCAGCATCATTCCA
>SCTJ01000182.1 GCA_004297805.1 Patescibacteria group bacterium
GATCGGCTCTTGGTTTTGAACTCCGACTGCCATGGTCCAAACCTCCTCGCGGAATCAATGCCCCCGCGGTGGGCTCCAAAGAGTTGTGAGTTAGTCCCGCTGCCCGAGGCGGCGACCCATGATTCCGATCTCGAGCGGAGTCGCGCCGTTCGTGTAGAGGAAGTTCGACGCGGTCACGGCGTCCGCCGCGGCGAACCGCACGAGGCTGGTGCCGTTCCAGACGCACTGACCCGCGGTCGGCACGACACTGGATCCCCCGATCAGGATCGCCTTGCGGCCGGTGGTCGTGCCGGCGGTGGCGACGACATCGAGCAGGATGCCGGCGCGGTTGGTGAGCGTCTTTTGGTTGCTCGCGACCGCCGCAGCCGCCTCGGTCGGCGTGAGCGCCGCGATCAGCATCGAAAGCACGTCGCCGAAGAGCATCTGCTGGAGCGCGTCCGCGATGTTCTCGGGGTTCGAGAGGTTGATCAGCTCTCGAAGGTTCGGGGCTTGTGCGGTCATCGAGCGTTCTGCCTTTCGTCGTGGGCTAGGTGTCGCCCGCGATCACCATTTCGATGCTGCCGGATCCCTGGAGTCCGACTGCCGTGAACTCCGAGCCGACGAGCGGGTTCGAGATCAGGAAAAGGTCCGAGATGGGAATGAGCTGGTTCGCCCCGCCCGCGATCGGCGAGCTGACGCGAAGGATGAGAGTGCCTCCCGAAACGCGGATCGCGAGAAACCGCACCGCGGACATGGGATTGCCGGCCAGCATGTCCTGAAAGGCGGGCGACGGGGAGTTGATTGTCTGGCCGGTCGCCTTGCCCTCGTTGCGCGTCTGGCTCACCGCCAGATTGAGTCCGTCGCTGATCGACGGAAACGTCGCGGTCGACGTCGTGAGCGGGTTCGCGGCCACCGAACCCTGGACTACGATTTGGCGCGGAACAGGCATGCATCACCAGGCTCGGCTCAGCCTCCGGAGGCGCCGACCTTGCGAAGGTTCTTCGCCATCAGCGGGTCATCGATGACCGGGTTCTGTGCGCTGCCGAACTTCTGC
>SCTJ01000033.1 GCA_004297805.1 Patescibacteria group bacterium
CTCAAATCCAAGCCGCATCAGGAATTTTTTGCCCAAATCTACCGTGCCGATTTCTGCCTCAATTTCGGTGCCACTTTTGCCCCGCACAATTTCTTTGAAAGTCAGCTTCACCTTGCCATTCACTTGCCGCACGCGCCCCATATAGCCACCCTCGACCACCATCTTGTTTTCATCCAACATGGATGGATGACCGAAAACGGCGTCCATTTGCTCTTCTTTTTCGATGAACTGCGCGCCACTGGCAAGCACTTTCTTCTTGGCCTCCTCAATATCTTTGATCCTAGCTTTGATCTCAACTTCGATCATATATTTTTTACTCAATTATCTTGCAAGCTTCAAAGTGAATAACCGGATCATTTTCATCGAACGTCTGAATAACTTTATATTTACCCCGCGTATAACACTCTCCGTTATCCAAAAAATGGATGACTTCCAACATTTTTATGCTGGCGATAGGACGCGACAATTCCTCGTTCCCCGCAGTTTTCATGAGCGGCATTTGGCCCTCGCCCCAAAAAGGACTATCACTCAGATAATATAACCGCTGCCCCTTTTTCAAAAAATCGTAAACCTTCCCCGCTTCCAAAGGTTCCGGGATGCATTCTTCGATTTTGCGACGACCAGCTTCATACTCGGCCATATCACGCAGAGCCAGATCTGGATTGAACTCAACTTGGATTCCCATAAGAAAAATTTATTTGTTGTATTCCCACACCCGTTTTTTATTTTTTTCTTCTTTGTCGCGAAAGGCTTTTTCCAAATCCACTCCGAGATAGTTACAAATGTCTAACAAAATAACCAGCACATCTGCCGCTTCATCCGCCACGTGATATTCCTGGGAATTTCTATCAACCTTGATGGTCTGAGTTTTGCGTGCCGCTTTGACCAACTCCCCGCACTCTTCCAGAAACAGCATGAAAACCTCCGGCAGCGTCTCCTGATCAAAACCTCGTTCCTTGATCATCTCGGCCACATAGGCCTGCAGATCTTGAAGAGTTGGGTTGGTTTTCAATTCCAGTGCCATGTCCTCAAATAATTAGTGTGGATAAATATATTCCCAAAGCGCCATACATCATTCCCAGCACAGCTCCGGCTAGCAAATCACTCAGGTAGTGCATCCCGTTGTGCAAACGCGAGAAGCCCACCAGTGCGGTGGCTAGGAGCAGCAGCGGCCACAAAGACGGATGATAGAACACCAGAACAGTTGAGCCTGACATCATGCCCGCCACATGGCTAGAGGGAAAAGACGAATCTGAATGTCGTCTGCCAACCGGAACTATCTTATCCGGATGCGCCATATAGGGACGCAGCCGCACTCCCCACCATTTGGTCAAAATTCTTTTGATCAAAACTTCATTGATTGAGAACAACAGCGCCATAGCAAAAGTGACTCCCCAAAATACTTGTTGGCCAAGCTGACGATCAAAGAAAAAGAAGCTGAGTGCGGTGACCACCCACAGCATAACCAAAAACGGGATCCAGCTCAAAAAGACTGATACTGCATCAATTGTCTTGGTTCTCCATCGATTACAGGCGCACACCACCGAAAAGTCCATAAAGAATCAGGGTTAACTGTTTTTTTATCTTACCGCACTCTCCATTGATACGCAACAAAAATAGCGCCGCTAGGCACTGTCCTCAAATGGTCGACCACGGGGGTTCTTCCATCATAATGCGAAGAAGGCGTAGCGAGAATGTTCCCTCACTACGCCTTCTAGGGCTCAAACGGCAACAAGCCCAACACCCGCGACCGGAACATGAACTCCGGCATACGGTTGACGCGAAACATACAATGCTCGCCATTGCAGAGATAGTGGGGAATTGCTTTCCCCGAAACCTCTCCTTCCTGGTAATGCAATGTGCCATCCTCGCAGAACGGACACTTCACCTCCCTGGGAAGTTGCTCCTCGTTTGCCATGTGACCCTCCTATTTCAAGTCGAGTATTTTGTACTCCACCTTTCCCGCCGGCGTGTTTACCGACACCTTATCGCCTTTTTTCTTACCCATGAAAGCCTGACCCATCGGCGACTCATTGGAAATCTTGAAACTAGCTGGATCAGCCTCGTTAGATCCAACTATTTGAAAATCGGCTTGGGAACCATTCCATTTCACTGAAACCCTGGAGCCAATTTGCGCCCCCTGAGAATTGCCACTAACCTCCACCACTTGAGAATTTTTGATATTCAGTTCCAACTCACCGATGCGTGCTTCATTTTCGGCTTGCTGACTTTTGGCCTCAGCATATTCAGCATTCTCACTCAAGTCGCCTTGTTCTTTGGCCTCCTTGATAGCAGTAGCAATTTCCTGGCGCACCCGCGTTCGTCGATCTTCAAGCTCCTCGTTAAGTTTTTGCAACCCTTCTTTAGTAAGATAGCGGACCATGTTTTTACTTAAACCCAATTAGCTGATTAAAAAACACCACCCTTAAAGGCAGTATTCGCATTTTTCGCACAGCATCTGACGAGATACAACACCTGGCCAGTGCCCGAGCAGGAGTTATCATACCAGAAAACAAATCCTTGTCAACGCCCTAAAACAAGGACAAAATCTTGCCAATAATATTAAATTTAATCACGTCCCGAAAGGTCACAAAAATCATGAGCGTAATGAGCAAAGCAAAACCAATAGTGTGCACAACATTTTCCACTTTGTGACTCACCGGACTGCCCTTAAGTTTCTCGATCAGGATAAAAAGGATTCGCCCGCCGTCCAGCGCTGGCAACGGCAAGGCGTTGATGATTCCGAGATTGATACTCAGGATTGCAATAAACTGCAGGATATAAATGAACCCGAGCTGTGTCACTTGTTTCGTGAAATAAACAATTCCAACTGGCCCAGACACATCCACCGCTACGGGATGACCAACCACTAGATCGCGTAGCATCCCTCCGAAAGCGCTTAGGGTCATCCAGGTGAGTCTCAGCATAGACAGCAGGCCTTCCAGAATCGCTTGATACCATGGATAGCGCACCACTGCCGTACGCACCAAACCAATTCCTAAAGCACCCTCCTTGGCGGTGCGTCCGCTGCTGGGCTGTCCACCGAGCTCCACTGCTTTCCCCGCCCGAATCACTTGCAAGGATATCTGCCCACCAATGTGATTGTGGATATAACGCTGTACGTCCTCAACTCGTAAGAAGGATTCCGCGCAAAGCGGTTCGGCGCTGTCCAAACAACGCACTATCTCGTCCCCAATCTGCACACCCATCTGATCAGCCGGGCTGTCCTTTTGGACCTGCGAAATCTGAATTTGTTTTTTGATGACAATACCGCCCTGTCTGACCTGCTCGGCATCTTGCGGTGCTCCAATCCAGAAGGCCAGAGCAATCACCAACCAAGCCAGCACAAAATTCATCATTACCCCTGCACCCAAAACCTTGACCCGGGTCCAGGCCGATTTGGAAGCAAAGCTGTCAGGATCGCTTTTGGTTGAACCGTCTTCCCCCTTGATTCGTACGAAACCGCCCAGCGGTATCCAATTGAGCGAATAGAGCGTGCCGGCTTGCATGCCCGCATACTTTTCAGGCGCTTCACCGCGACTGCCCCACACGATTCGCCAGCGACTCTTTCGAAAAATAACATGGCTATCATTGCCGCCAGCTGGAACAGAGAACCGCTGAACGCCAACCAGTCTGGGTGGAAAACCAAAACCAAACTCATCGGCCGTGATTCCATTACGCCGCGCCGCCACGAAGTGACCCAGTTCGTGAACGAAAATGAGCAGGCCCAGAATTATAAAGAAAATCAGAATTGTCAGCATGTAAATTTTTTGCGCAACGCATAACCCATAGCGCGTAACGATAAATTCATCGCTTCGCGTTCCAAGTTCCACGTTTCACGAATTAGTTAGACGGTCATTATGTCCTTTTCTTTTTTCGCTCGCAACTCTTCCAGTTTGGTGTTGTATTCATCGACGACCTTTTGCAGATATTCTTTACCTTGAAATTTGTCGTCTTCGGCGATGCTACCTTCCTTTTCCATCTCCTGGATTCGTTTCCAGAGGTCTTCCCGAATAGTGCGCACGGCCACCTTTGATTCTTCAGTTTTCTTGTTGAGGAATTTTACTAGTTCCACCCGGCGCTCTTCATTGAGGGGCGGGATAGCAATCCGGACAACCTGGCCGTCATTGGATGGATTCAATCCCAAGTCAGATTCACGGATAGCCGATTCAATATACACTAGGCTACCTTTATCCCAGGGCTGAATCATAATCAACCGCGCTTCCGGAGCAGTAATACTGGCGATTTGCTTCAGGGGAGTCCGGGTACCGTAATAATCCACCATCAGATTCTCTACCACCGCCGGATTGGCCCGACCTGTTCGCACCTTTCCCACTTCAACTACATAATGTCCAATGGCCTCATCCAAGGCCTTGCGCTTTTCATCAATAGCTTGCTTGTACATATATGGAAAAATAATGATTACAGACTCCTGAGACCCAGATAGACCACACCCGTACGGCTGGGATCAAAACGCATAACATAGCCTGTTCGATCTGTGTCTAACTGGAAACTCGACCACGAATTTCCGCCGTCAGCCGATCGATAGACCGCCTGCGCAACATTATAAATAATTTCCTCCGAATTGGTAGGATCAATACCAATCGCCCGCGCTGGATATTTATTCGTACTTTCAAATGTGTTCAGTTTAACAAACTTCTTTCCTCGCTCAGTGGCTTTGACTAATCCGTCCTGCAATCCAACATAGAAAGCTCCGCTTTCCCGGTCATCCGCTACCAGATTGAAAACAGCTGAGCCTAGATCAGCCTCATCCATGGCGTCAGTCACGTCCTGAAATGTCTCCCCTGCATCTTCAGTCACCAACACACCCTCATCAAACAGCGCAACATAGGCAATTTTAGGGTTGGTGGTGTCAAAGGCAATTGAGATGACTGGGCCATCGGCCTTGATGATATTTTTCCAAGTCTGGCCACCATCCGTGGATTTGATAATCATGCCCTGGGCTGTCCCGGCCAGCACTAATTGCGAATCATTGCGGCCAGCCCGCAAAGCTGTGAACACCGTTCCGTCCGCCGGTTCAGTGTAGATTTCTTTCCATTCCTGACCATCATTAGTGCTTTTGAATATCTTTCCCCGACCATTCAAAACCCCGCTCGCGTAGATCGTGCCATTACCTTGTCGATTGACCGATACACCATAGACTTTGGTAACCGACAAGCCAAGTCGTGTCCATGATTCGCCTTTATCCGTACTGCGAAACAATCCATCCTTTTCTGTCCCAACAAACACCGCGCCATTAACCGGGTCAATTTCCAACGCCAATGTATCCACCAAGAGAACATTCTTGTTGGCTTCAGAACTCGCGGCTGGATTCCATGAAGACCCACCGTCATCCGTTCGTAAAATGCCACGCAATGCAAAATTAGTCGTAGCTTGTGGCTGGGTCCCACAACCGCTCACGACCATTACCAGCGCTAAGAAACCTGTGAAAATGAGTGTCTTTTTCATAGGGGTATTATAGCACACTAAAATCAAGAAAGTCTAAGCCTGGAGCTGTACCAAACAAATTCTCGATTACTAGACAATTATTGGGACCCGCACTGAGACCTACCGTCAGGCAGGGATTTCCGCGTCTCCGCCCCGGGCGGATCCTTGCCCTGGGTGGCGCTGGATGTTCATCCGCATCCATCGACGTTCTCCCGTCACTCGCGAGTGACGGGATCACTGCCACCCGTTCGAATCCTCAACCTACTCTCAAAAATTATAGCGATATCTCCTTGGAGATATCGCTATAATCATGTGGGCGCAGAGGGATTCGAACCCCCGACCATCTCCTTAAAAGGGAGTTGCTCTACCAACTGAGCTATGCGCCCTAACTTTTGTCTTTCGTAATAGTACCGAAACTAAGTACTATCGTCAACCCAGTTACAGGGGATCAACCCCTCCCGATTAGACAAGTCGCCTAGTTTCTCCTATGATGGCAGCAGACTCCTATATGAGCATTCGTCTACGAAAAATTTTCTTCTGGATTCTAACAGCCCTGTTCTGCGTCACGGCCGTTTTTATTATCCCCTATGCCCTCGGCTACCGTTTCAGCTGGCAGCGGGGCATTTTCGTGTTCACCGGCTCAATCTCAGTGAAGGCCAACCCGCAAACGGTCGACATCTATGTCGACCGCCAACCAGTGGCCAAACAACTCTTCAATCGCCTCAACAATGCTTTCCACGTTGATGGCCTAAAGCCGGGAGAACATTTTCTAGAAGTCAGTTCACCAGGGTTCAGAACCTGGTCCAAGCGTGTCATCGTTAACAGCGGTGTCTCTACTGAGTTTTGGAATGTACTGCTTACCCGAATCGATTACCCCCGCACAGCTTTCGAAACCACTAGCATCGGGGATTTTTTCTATGATACTCAAAAACGCATGGCCGCTTTCGTCCGCACCAACCAGGAGGCCTTCACCGTGGCCGTAACCGACGTGCGCACGGCCGAAACCCGTGATGTCTTTTCTATAGCTGGCTACCAGTTTCCTGTAGAAGCCAAGGAAAACATCGAGTGGGCGCCCAAAAGCCGTGAAATTTTGATCCCCGTGTCTCACGAAGGCAAGCAGGGGTACTTTGTTGTTAACGTCGACACTGGACAATCTATCAATTTGTCTGAGATAGCCGCTGAAGACAACTTGCGCAAGGCCCGCTGGGATTCAGAGGAAGATGGCTATGTCTATTACCTAGCCAATCAAAACTTGTACCGCATCAATATTAGTAACCCTCAAGATAAGGTGTTGGTAGCCGAACGCGTTTCCAGTTATGATCTGTCTGGCAACCGAGCTTATTATTTGCAGCTTCCTGCCGGAATCGTCTATTTCACCACGCCAACGACTATTGATAAGCCTGAGCAAGTGACCGATACCTCAGAACTGGATATGAACGACCCGACCTACCGCCTGACGGTCTATGATGAACGCCGTATTGCCTTCCTCAATCAACGCGGAGATTGCTATCTGTTCAATGAGGGCGAAAAAGAAAGCTATTTCACTCGCCTAGGCACCAACATAGCCGAGCTCCAATTCTCCAATGATGGCAAAAAGCTGCTCTTCTGGAATGATTGGGAAATCATGGTGCGGTTCCTCAGGGACTGGGATGTGCAGCCCTACCGCGTCGAAAACGAACAGCGCGATGTGGTACGCTTCTCCGAGAAACTGTCCAATGTTCAGTGGACCAAGGATTATGAACACGTGCTCTTCTCAGCTGGGCGTTACATCAAAGTGGCTGAACTGGATCATCGCGATCAACGCAGCCTCATGGATATTACCGCTACTGACCTCGAATCAACCAAGGTAGTGAGCGACTTTCCCAATAGCGCTCTCTATTTCGTCGATACCGTCGACGGCCAGAATGCCCTCGTCTCCATCCCCTTCCCGGAAAAAGTGGGGATCTTTCAATAGTCAACAAAGAAAGAAAAGGCCGAGGCCCTCTTCAAAAGATGATCCGCTGCGTCGGAACACTTTTTTATTTTCAACGGCGGGAGAGTATCGTCCCCACATTGCCAAGATAGGTCTCTGTCTCCAGTCTATGCGCACTCACAAACAAATGATCCTCCTTTAAGCCACTCATATCAACCATATAACCGTCTGAGGAGCAGCGGGTCCAAACATGGCTGTCTGGCAACAGACGGGTGTTATTGTGCTTGTAATAGACCAAGAAGTCATAGAGAGCCTCCACTGGAGATTGGCGGGTGAGCTTGTTGATAGCTGACGACTCCAGCATTTCCGCGCCCTTCTGCCAGCCATCCCCCCATTTTCTCAGGATTCTTCGAATAGTTTTTTTCTGAGACTCAAACTCCTGAACAGCCGCTTGGTATCTCCGGGGCATCGGTTGATTCTGAAATATTTCCTCCTTGAGATATCGGGTAGCCATATCCATCTGCTCAAGGTATCTTTTACTCTGGAGTGAATTCGGAATCGGTTCTCTAGTGACGAGGGCCCAAGAAAATTGAGGCACATCTTCCTTATAGAATTTTTTCTCCGCGCACCAACCCGGGTGACCCAACCCATCAGTAACCGATATTGGTCCCCATTTTCCCCTTAGCATTTCTTTCATGGCCTGCATCGTCAAGGGCTGCCCATCCAAAATCCGGTCAATCCGCAGCACCAGAAACTGCCCCAATTCCTTGGCCCGTTCCAATTCTTCTTTTTCGAAAGGGATGGGCAGTATTTCTTCCGGAGCAAAACCGAACGTTTCCTGGATCGCCTGAGCTCCCAAAAAGTCTTCCCTGCCCATGATCTGCTCGGCCTCCTCGGGAGAAACCCGCCGAAATTGCTCGTGAAAATCTGCAATCCTTTTTTCGATGACTTGTTTGATTTTTTCTGCCTGGGCAATCTCATCAGCCGTGGGATTTTTGATATTCAACAGTCTATCAAAATCAGCTTTAAACTGTAGCGTAAGCCACAAAGCAGTCTTTATTTTTCCACAATTTTTTCTCATATTTTCTAGTATAACACAATCCGGGCGCTCATTTAGAATCAAGGATAATAAAAAAATAATTTGCGATTCTTATTTTAGTATATACACGTGTATATACATGTGTATATACATTAGTATAGCTTTTTTGGCATCCTCGTTATTCAAAAAGCACCAGCAAGCGGAAACCAATGTCGGAATGTGCATTATCAATGGCAACATCGCCTAATCCCATTAAGCCGTCCTTTATCGTCTCGCCCCCTCCAAAAAGCATGGCGTTAGGGCCAATTTCATCCTCCAGCCATTCCGCCGGACCATATTGCCAATTGGGATAGAACGCATTTTGCAAATAGTTCCATTCAATGGCTCTGGGCAAATGAACCTGGCTGAAATGTACTTTCAGCGCCTGGGCGAATGAGTCGCGAATCTCCCCACGCATCAGTTCATTTCCAGAAACGAAAAAACGCGTCATTTGGTTTTCAACCAGAGAATCAATCCGGCCACGCGAACGCAATGACTCAAGAACTGGTCCCAAGGGATCGTCGAAAAATGCGGTTCCTGCTTTCGGCTGCCGCTCCTTCTCCACCATTATCCAGCCGCCTCCCAATTCATCCATGCCCTCAACATGATATTGCTGGTAGAATTCATCCTCGCGTGGCCGAATTTTCCAGCCAGGATAACTTTGCTGCACGCCCATTTTCTTCTCAGGCAAATAATGCAATTGTAAGCCCAGCTTTGTCCAATAATGATACATTTCCGGCGTGACCGCTTTGGGCAGTCTCGGAACACGAATTTCCTCGCCGAAAAAATTTTGCAACGCCTCTTCTTCGCGAGTTACCAATTCCAAAAACTCGCCATGCATAACCAAGCGCTGCAAAACCGCTATTTCCTCCCAAAGAACACGCTGAGACGAACTTATCCGATTAAGATCGTCCAGGTTATCGGCCTTTTTCAAGGCCTCGTCAAGCGCTCCTTTTCTGGCTTGAATATCTGCTAAGCGTGCTTGGAATTGTCCACATTTAACAAGTGGTTTCTCCATATTGGCCAATTATAGCACATTCAAAAAACCACCCCGTCCTTTGGGGACGGGGTGATAACAAAACACAATTTGGATATATAACTAGCGTTTCGCCCATTGTGGAGCCTTGCGCGCTTTCTTGAGTCCAGGCTTCTTGCGTTCCACGGCCCGCGCATCTCGCGTCATCAACTTGGCTTCACGCAAAGCTTTTTTGATTTCTGGATTGTTC
Source organism: Patescibacteria group bacterium (assembly GCA_004297805.1). GTDB lineage: Bacteria > Patescibacteriota > Minisyncoccia > Moranbacterales > SCTJ01 > SCTJ01. The sequence goes on from SCTJ01000033.1 coordinate 9,665, forward strand.
AGCACCAAGGCGCGCGCCACTCCCAAGCTCACCGCTTCGGATTGGCTCTTCACGCCCCCGCCACGCACTACAACCGTCATATTGAACCCCAGAGCATTCATGACTTTGAGCGGAGCCAAAGCGGAATTTTGCAAAGTTTCCGTTGGGAAATATTGACCAAAGCTTTTTCCATTCACGATTGAAGTTTCTTCCGGCTTCAAGCGGTCATCTTCAAACAAGCGCACTTGCGCAATTGAGGTCTTACGTCGTCCCACGGCATACCAGTATTTGGCTGGTTTCTTCTCCACGGCTACCGCTTCAGTTTTTTTCTTCTTAGTCGTTGCCATACATGAAAATCAAAATTACTTCGTCACGTCAATTTTATGAGCGTGCTTATCATCTCGATAAATAAACAACCGTTTTAACATTGTCTTACGCAATTTGTTCTTAGGCAGCATGCCGTAAACCGCATCATAAATCACTTTGCAAGAATCCCCGTTTTTCATCCGGTCTTCAAAAGCCACCGAAGTGATTCCGCCCGGATAACCGCTAAAGCGATGATACATTTTCTGCTTAGCCTTGTTGCCAGTCACCCTAACGCCATCGGCATTGATCACCACCACCGCGTCTCCACCATCAATATGCGCGACATAGTCCGTCTTGGCTTTGCCGCCCAACGTCCAGGCCACACTGGTCGCCAAACGACCCAGTACCTTGCCCTGAGCGTCAACCAAATGCCATTTTCGTTCAATCTGTTTCATAGGAATTCACTACTGCCTAAGTAAGACTCATTACACCAGCTCAATAACTGCGATCGCTGCTCCATCGCTTTTGCGTTGCGGCAACTTGATCATCCGCGCAAAACCACTTTTTCGGTCACCCACTTGCGACGCCACCTCGTTGACCAACTTGGTGACCGCTATTTTCGGCAGATACTTCTGCAGATCCCGAATGACCGCTACTTTCTTCACCGGATCAGTTGCTTTCTTGGCTTTCACTACTAGTCGATCAATCATCGGCCGAATCTCACGCGCCTTGGCTTCAGTGGTCTTGATTTTGCCATGCAAGAAAAAACTCCCCAGCAAAGTCTTGATCAACGCCTTGCGAACTTTCCGAACTCGACTCAATTGTCTGCCTTGTTTGCGATGCCGCATTTGGGTATCTTCAATAAAATAGTAACTTGGTCTACTTTTCCTCTTGGCGCAAAGTAATCCCAAACTCTCCAATCGCTTTTTTGACCTCCTTGATGGACTTTTCGCCCATGCCTTTCAGTTCCGTCAAATCGGCTTCGCTCATTTTCACGATGTCCTTGACCTTAGCAATCTTGTTCTCCTCAAGCGCTTTGAGCGTTCGACTCGACAACCCCTTGAGTTCTTCAATCTTCAATTTCAGCGGATCTGACACCTCAGCCACCACCTTATCCTTGACGACTTCCGCAACCTTTTCGGCCACCGGCGCTTCTTCTCCCAGCGCAAACTTTGTCAAAGCTGAAAACTGATCTACCAAAATCTGGATGCTCTTTTGAAAAGCTTCCTGTGGAGTTATGCTGCCATCTGTCACTACATCCAAAGTAATCTTGTTAAAATCGGTCCGCTTGCCCACCCGCATGTCCTCTACCAAGTAATTGACCCGCTGCACTGGAGTATAGATCGCGTCCACTGCAATTACACCGATTTCCTTGTTGTCACGCAGCTGCTGCTCGATTGGAACATAGCCCAGACCCCTACCAACGTGGATCTCCATTTCCAACACGGCTTTCTTGTCAGTTACCGTAGCAATCACTTGATCCGGATTAACCACCTCGATATCCGATGAAACCTTGATATCCTTAGCAGTCACTGGGCCCACGCCTTTGGATTTCAGAGTAATCTTCACAACCTCATCTCCGAAAACCTGAAAGCGCACCTTCTTGAGATTCAAAATGATATGCACCACATCCTCCGCCACACCCGGCACAGTTGAGAATTCATGCGAGGCTCCTTTGATTTTCACGGCCGTCACCGCTGCGCCCTCCAACGAGGAAAGCAAAACCCGACGAATCGCATTGCCTAGCGTCGTTCCGTAGCCCGGGTGGCAACCCATTATTTCAAAGCGTCCGCTATTCATCCCCGTCTCCGTATACTTGGGTGACTGTGGTAAAGAGATCGATGACATACTTTTTTGTAACTAAATTATTTAGACCAAATATTCATGAATCAAAACAAACTAGCGAGAGTAGTATTCAACTACCAACTGCGGATCAATTGCCACTCCCACGTCTGACCGACTTGGCAACGCCACTACTTTTCCTTCAGACACTGAAGCGTCAAAAGAAATCCAACTCGGAAAATCTTTCTTGTTTTTCAAAGCCGGCTCATTATTCTTGAAATAGGTCTTACCTTGCTTGGTCTCAGCTATCTTCACCACGTCTCCCACCTTCACTTCGAAAGATGGAATCGTCACCTTGCGACCGTTGACCTTGAAGGATCCGTGATTGACCAACTGCCTAGCCAGCGAGCGTGATGGAGCAAAACCCATGCGATGCACCACATTGTCGAGCCGCATCTCCAAACGCGCTACCAACATGTCTCCCAACACTCCCTTGCGTTTGCTGGCATCTTCAAAATGCTTGCGGAATTGTTTTTCCAAAACGCCATAAATCCTTTTAATCTTCTGTTTCATGGCCAGCTGTTTGCTGAATTCGGAACCGCCACCTCGTCCGCCACGCGCTGGTTTTTTGCCATGCACGCCTGGCACATAGGCCTTGCGAATCATTGCACATTTTGGAGTGGCACAACGGTCACCTTTCAAGAAGAGCTTTTCTCCAGCTCTGCGACAGCGTCTACATTTTGCATCAGTTTGTCGTCCCATAGTATCTCACCTTACACACGGCGCGGCTTTCGAGCGCGGCACCCATTGTGCGGAATTGGCGTAATATCTTTAATTGAAGTAATCGCATATCCCTTGTTAGCAAAGGCTCGCACGGCCGCTTCGCGACCACTGCCCACGCCCTTCACAAACACTTCTAGTTCCCGAATTCCATATTTTTCCACCTTGTCGCACACATTGCCGGCCACCTGAGTCGCCGCATAGGGGGTGGATTTCTTGGCGCCCTTGAATCCCATGAGCCCGGAGCTGGACCAACCCAGAATTCCGCCGCCCAAATCACTCACTGAAACCATCGTGTTGTTGTAAGTGCACTGCACGTGCACTTGAGCACGCTGAATCTGACGCTTGGCCTTGCGTTTCTTGGCATAGCTAGCCTTCTTGTCATCGCCTTCCGCGCCTTCAGCTGAAGCAACCGCTGCTTCGCCTTCCGTCACTGGCGCGACGACCTCCTCGCTAACTTCTTCGCTCTTTTTTGGTTCCGCTGCTGACATGTGTGATACAAAATGAAACAATAATCTACCAATTCCTAATTCATGCAACTAGATCGGAAGAGCA
>SCTJ01000129.1 GCA_004297805.1 Patescibacteria group bacterium
CTATATCTTAACTCGTGATGAGCTCCTACATCGTACATCTCTCGAATCGGTCAATTTAACTAAGGACGATATCAGTGATTCAGTTACATATATTGAAAAAAAGAAAACGACCACTGTAGATACCGCTCTCGTCAATGAATGTCTCAACAAGGCTAACGGTAGTTAATAACTAGTCCAACGCTGACTCGAAGTTAGTCGCTACCGAAGTTACATCATCGAGGTCTTCGAGCTTATCAATAAGGGTTGAAAGGGTTTGAGCGGTTTTTGCTTCGGATATGGCAACGGTTGAAATTGGTTCAAAACGAAGTTCGACGTCAGCGACCGTAAAACCGCGTGACTCGAGTGTTTTAGCAACCGACATTGTGTCTTTAGGCTGAGTAAACGCAATTGCCGAGTCGTCGGATAATTCGTAATCGTCGGCGCCACTTTCGATGATGGAATCTTCGATCTTTTCGATGGATTGGCCGCTGACAAGCATCGACCCGCGCTCGCGAAACAAGTATGCCACAGAGCCGGCTTCGGCCAGTTTGGCATTGTATTTATTTAACACCGCCTTCATGTTGGCCAAAGCCCGATTTTTGTTGTCTGTGTTACATTCAATCATGAGCGCCACGCCGCCAGGGGCGTATGCCTCATAAATAATTTTTTCAAACGCCGCTCCCGCCACTTCACCGGTCCCGCGCTTAATCGCCCGGTCGATGTTGTCTTTAGGCATGTTGGCCTCACGGGCTTTTGCCACCGCTAGGCGGAGTTTAAAATTAGCTTCGGCATCGCCACCGCTCTCTCGCGCCGCTACCGTAATAAGGGTTGCAAGTTTGGTAAAATTGACGCTTCGCTTGGCATCAGCCGCCCCCTTTTGACGCTTAATCGTCGACCATTTTGAGTGACCTGACATACCTCGAATTGTATCCTTTTTTCACCCTTCTGTCACTTACATATTCCGCCGATCGTACTAATATGTAAGTAGTAATTATGAGAATTCATGTCTCCCAAAACCAAAAAGAAGTCTTGAAAGACTTACTCATCGCTGGTGGCGTTTTAGCGTTTGTGGCAATTGCTCCTGTCGCCGTGCCAATTCTCAAACCATTACTCAAAACTAAATCGCCCAAACGAAAAACAATTAATTACCGCCGACTTTTGGCTTCGCTCGAGCGTCAAGGGTTTATTCAAATCGAACAAGATACCATAACGCTAACCCAACACGGCTCAGGTTTTACCCAAATCCTGACCGCAGTCGATACGTACGTTCCGCCGAATAAATGGGATAATAAATGGCGAATTGTTTGTTTCGATATGCCAGAGGATTATGCCCAAGCCCGTCGGTTTTTGCGAGACAATCTCACAAAAATTGGATTCTTTCATTTACAAAAAAGCGTCTATGTCTATCCCTACAATTGCCTTGATATCGTCCAACGCGTGGTTGACCATTTTGCAATAGGTAGGTTTGTGTCTTTTGGCACGCTTGAATCACTTGAAAATTCAAGTCAGTTAAAGCTCCATTTTGACCTTTAATTTACA
>SCTJ01000156.1 GCA_004297805.1 Patescibacteria group bacterium
ATCACCTTCAGGCGATTGTCCGGCACGGTAATAAAGATTGTTTGAGCGCCTGTATCTTGAATAATTCGCCGATTCCGCCGGAGGCATTGGAACGGTATAAAACGGAAAATTCTTTTCCTGTTGCGCCCGATGTGGACAAGATTAAGGAAATGGGCATCAAGGTGCACGCGACGGATCTTATCAGCTTTAAAGATTATGTCCGGCATGATTCCCAGAAATTAATTTCGGCATTGATCAAACTTATTGAATCGCACCGTGTCATCCGGCGGTAATGCTTACAGCTATGGCGAAAATTGAAAAAGAATTTACGATTACCAATAAACAGGGGCTTCATGCCAGGCCTGCAGCGCTTTTTGTTCAAATCGCCGAGAAATATGATTCTGAGATAACAGTGGTCAAGGATCAAGAGCAGGTCAACGGTAAATCGATCATGGGCCTTTTAATGCTGGGGGCCCATTACCAAAGTAAAGTTTTGATCATTATTGATGGCCCGGATTCCGACGGGGCCATGTCGGATATTGAGCGTTTTTTTGATTCTAACATCGAACCCGCGTAATAAAATTTTACCCATATCATGAGCGAAATCGTTTTAAAAGGTGTTCCTGCGGCCTCCGGCATCGCGTGCGGTCCTGCGTTTATTTTAGACAAGCAGGATTTCATCGTTCCCAAAAGGGCTATTATGGATCAGGAAGTTGTCATCGAAATCGCCCGTTTTGAGGAGGCCCTGGGCAAGACGCGCGATGAGATCTTTGACATTAAGAAAAAAATTGAACACGAACGCGGCGGGCAGAATGCCCAGATTTTTGACGCGCATCTGATGGTTCTGGAAGACAAGATGCTCATCCAGGAGGTCATTAAAGGGATCCGTGAGCAAAAGCTGGCGGCTGAATATGTCTTTTTCATGGTTTTAAAGAAATTCACCCAATCCTTTGC
>SCTJ01000111.1 GCA_004297805.1 Patescibacteria group bacterium
GCCTGGAGCAGTTACAACGGTTCAAGCAGGGGTGGGCGAAATTCGTACCGGAAAAGTCGTATCTCGGAAAGCCGATTGGCGGGGCTTTCAACGAAGTGAAGGACATGGCCGCAGACCAGGCCCGCCGCGAGATTTACGCGGAGCTTGGCCCGGACATTCGCAAGGCATACTTGGACTACGGCAACCTCACCAACGTGATCGAACACGGCCAGAAGGCCATGACCGGCCAGCTCCGACGCGGCGGGTTTGGCGGGTTCTGGAGCGCCATCAAGGACACCGCATTGACACCGGTTGCCACGGTGGGCGCGCAAGTCGTGTACCGAACCGGCAAGGGACTAGAATTGGTCGGTGCCCCGGGCGCACGGGTCATACGAGACCTGCTGCCGGGCATTCCCGAAGTGGGACGCGATATTCAGTCTGTGCCCATGCCGGCACCGTTGGCGATGCCGGTTGCTACTCCGATATCGGGGGGGCAGTGATGCCGTTGGTCTGTGGCGATGTTTCACGGAACATCTCAGAGATGCGTCACGCGGGGCACGGACAACCCGAAAGTGTGGCAGCTAGCATGCGCAAAGAGCGTGACTGCCAGCGCAAAAACCGCCGGAAGCGGCGCAAGGCCCACCGGCAGCGCCGAAGGAGGATGTAGATGAACGTTGCGGACGAAGCCAACCAGCTCCTTGAAGCGCGCGTCACGCGCAAGGAAAATCACACTCCACGCGCTCGGCACCGCCCCCGAGGCAAGCGGTCCCGTCATCGGGGGCGACGGCCAAGGCGGTGAGCGAGTGCCTCGTGGCGTGTGGTGCCTGATTGTTTTTGTCTGGTGTGGTGTGTTGATCTTTGCTCCGGCCTACCCAGCGATGAATCCCCCGGACAGCGTGCAGGTGGGACCGGTGTCGATTGATTTTCGGATCACGGTTGGGAACATCATTGAGATTGTGTCCCTGATCGTTGGCGCGTGGGTCTTCACCTTGCGGGCTCGTGCCGAATTGTCCGAAATCAAGACCAAAGTGAATGCGTTGTGGGAATGGTGGCAGAAGCATTTGAGCTTATAACAAGGAGACACCACATGGCAGAGGACCCACCGACAGAGACCACGGGCATCGCGTCCACGACCAGTACCAGCACGACCACCACGACGGCGCCACTGGCGTCGCCCGCCCTGTCTGTGCTCGGCGTGATGGACCGCCTCTTGGATAAGACGCAGCCGTTTGCGTTGCCGGAAGGGACGGTGCGTGCCTTCGCTTTCATGGTCATCCTGTGGGCGCTGATCCACTTCTACAACATGATCGATCCCGCAACGGGGAAGCCGCTGGCGTGGGCACCTCCGGAACTCGTCACCGCGTTCCAGTTGATGTTGGGCTACTATGTCGGCGCCCGGCAAACGAGTCCCGCGACGACGGCCACCGTTGTCAAGCTATTACCATTCGTGCTGCTGGCGCTGCTGGCGCATGCAGCCGTCGCCGTTCTACGGTAAAAGGAGTGTCGTCATGGATCTGATCAGTTTCATTATTCTCTGCGCGATCGTTGGCGTGCTGGTGTGGGCCATTACCACGTACGTGCCGATGCCGCAGCCGATCAAGACGCTGATCATTGTGTCCGCCTGCCTGGTGCTGGTCCTCATCCTGCTGGAAGCCTTGGGCATCTTCAACGCCCGCATCGCTATTCCACGCCTGCGATCGTGATACGCGGTGCGGTGGTGGTGTGCGATAGCAGCGGCGCTGATCCTGGGTGCCCATCCGGCGGTCGCTGTGATCGGGACGCCGGTCCTGCAATGTGAGGATCACCTCACCGCACCGATCGACAACACCGATCACTGCCTGCTGAATAGCGGCTCCTCTATCAACCCGGCGAACTTCAACTGTCTCGTCACCGCGGTCGCGTACGACCTCGGAAACACGGTCACTGGCATTTCGATGGATGGCGGCTTTACGTGCGCCACGTCCGGTACGATTGATAGCGCCAACTTCCAAGCGTTGAACCGGCGCAACTCGTTTGTCTACTGTTGCCCGTCCACCACGGTGCCCTCGAACAACTCGGTCACGTTCACCGTGACGTTCAACGGCAACGTGACAAACCGCGACATCTCCGTGTTCTCAATCACCAACTTTCAGAACGTGATCGACGGGACCGCAAAGACGGGCAACAACACGTCTACGTCGATGACCACGGCCTCGATCACCACGACCAACGCCGACGACTTGATTCTGGCGATGTGGAACTTCGGGAATACCGGCGCGTGTGGGGTGTCCTCGTCGATCTCCGCGCCGTGGACGCGCATTGGGACGGACCAGTGCGCGAGCAATGGCGGGACGTTCCGCACGCTGGCCGTGCAATATCGAGCGGTGGGTATCGGGACGTTCAGCCCAGCGGCCACGCTCTCTTCGAGCAAGGACTGGATCGGGCTCGCGATTGCGCTCGAAGGCGTGCCGGCCACCCCGACACCGACCCCCACAAACACCAACACGCCCACGCAAACCTTCACCAATACGTCGACCCCCACCAAGACGCCGACCAACACCCCGACGCAGCCAACGGCCACGCCGACACCCACCAACACTCCCACGCCCACGGTGACGCCCACACCAACGCTGGATCACGTCATCGGGATTGGTGGCGAGTGGAATGGGGTGAGTGAGATGACTGCGGCCACCGGAGTCGGGGGGAACTGCGGCCGGGCAACGAGCAACTGCCGGACGGGCGCCGGGTGCTACCTCGATTCCCCGGGATCGATCTGCTCGTTCCAGCAAACCATCGCCCCACCGCAAGGCGAGCTGCGCGTGCAGACCTGCTTCCGGGTAGGTGACCTGACACCGTGTACGGGCACCGGGTGCATCCTGCGGGGCACCAACCAAACATCCAACGGCAAAGGCTCGAACCTGCGCATCCAGGACGACGGCAAGATTCGTCTGTATCCGAACGGCGCGCTGTTCCCGTGCGCGGTGCACGGCAGTGTGTTGACGACGGGGCAATACTACTGCGCCCGCCACCAGACCATTTCCGGGCCATCGGGTACGATCACGTTGCAGCTCGTCGACTCCAACTGTCGGTCATTGGGCACCGATATTGGGTGTAGCGGGTTCGACACCGGCTCCGGAGCACTCGATCAGGATGTGTTGGGCGATGCCGTGAACTCGGCGCTGACCACCATCAACTTCGATGACTGGGTGATCCATACCGGCGTGAGCTTTCCGCAATGCGAGGCGGTGGTCCCGCAGTTCACGACCTCGGTGCTGTCGGGCTCGTGCGTCAACTGGTCCTCGACGGGTTCGACAGATTGCTCCAGCAACTTTGCGACGTGCCTGACCACGCTGCCCACCGTGGGCGATCCGGTGTTGACCCATGCGAGCGCTCCCCTGGACGTGTGCGAGATGTACGTGACGACCGCGGCCAGCACGACGCCGGTGCTCACCAACGTCAAGAAGGTCGATGAAGTGCGCGTCGCCTTCAATGCCAAGTCGAGTGGCGGCACCTTCCAGCTTGCCACCGTGATGAACACGATCATTCAAGGGTTCGTGTCCGTGACAACGGTGTACGGCGATTGGTTCGTGTCGTACTTGACGCAGCCGGGAACCACGACGCCCTGGGGGCAGGCGGTGCCCACCTCTGCGGGATTGAAGAACACGGACGGCAACACGGACAACGTAGATGGCCTGCGGGTATTGGTGGATGCGCAGATGCCGACAGCCACGACCACGTTCACTCCGTCGCTGACCAACACACCGACAGTGACCAACACGCCAACCATTACGCAGACTCCGACAGTCACTCCGACTCCGACCGAGACTCCCACCGGTACGCTGCCGCCTTCATCGACGCCGACAAACACCCCGAGCAGTACGCCGACCGTGACCTTCACACCCACGCAGACACCAACCATCACCCCATCGCCGTGCCCCATCGTGGGGTTAGGCGCCGACACGCTGAAGATTTGCCTGTACGATGTTGCATCAGCAAACTGCGGGTCGCATGCAGAAATTGATGTGCGGTACATTCCAAACAAGAACTGGGTCTGCGCGGTTGGTGAGTTTGACAATGCACTGCACTGCCTGCAGGATATTCCTCCGAATCCGTACTCGGTCGTTCAGCAGTACCCGGTCCCGGCACCTACGCAGCCAATCTTCCGATTCTTTCCAGATGTGCCGACGAACTGTCCCAGCTCCGAGCAAATCGCAATTCGTGCCGATGGAAACATTTGCTTCAATCAGAGTGGCGTGACCGTCAACAATAGTGCGTTTATCAACGCGACACGTACTGCATGCTTTGATCCGGATGCCCTGACGTACGTGGCGTATGACTGGCCCTGGAACAACTACGGAGGCACAGGTGTCGCCTTCGATGAATCGAATCAGGATTTGTATATCGGTGGGTACACGGTCGGATCGCAAAATCGCGCCATCGGGTACTTGCACTACCCGGACTTCGGACCCGGTGAGACACCGACGGACTACGACTACCGTTCTCCATTGCCCAAGGCGGCGAGTTTCTTCTCTACCGTGTCGACCACCGCGCAGGTGAGTCACTTGATTCAAGACAAGACAGGCCGGATTGACTTCGGAGATTATACTGGCAACCGATTAGGACTGATCAACAACCGGGCGTTTGTTCCCGACACGTTGCCGCTGCCTGGTATCCCTCCGATCTATAACGCAGGGTTCGGGTACAAGCCGTGGGGGCAACTGGTTGAGGGCACGAACCCCGGTCGCTTGTGGACCATCACCGAATCGTACGCCCATATTTTCCGATGGGATCTGTCGTCGTGTTGTAGTTTGACGAGCTGGGACTTGACGCAGTTCAATGCCGACGCCGGTTCCAATCTTGCGTTGGATGCTGAGGGGTCTGTCTGGTTTGGAATCGCGAACATTGGGGGTAATCCTGACTCGTCGCAATGGGACTCGAAGCTGGGTCGCGTGCGTGCAGATGGTGTCGTTGAAGTCACAACGTGCTGGTTGCGGTCACTGCTCAATTTGAACGGTGGCATCAATGGAATCACGGTCGACCCCAACACGGGCGACATTTATTTCACCGTGTTCCGGAGCCAGCAACTCGGATGGGTGCACCGGTTGCCATGAAACGCCTGCTGTTCATTGCGCTGTTGCTGGTGGCGAGACATGCGGTCGCGTTGACCGACACCCCCACGCCAACCCGTACCGCAACGCCGACTGCGACGCGCCCGACAGTCACCCCGGCCTGTTCGCCGCTAGCAACGTGGACGGGCACGCCGACGCCGCTCACGCCGATTCCCACCGACACACCGCCGGGGCTGTGCAATCTGTGCGATGGTCCGACGCCGACATTCGGTCCCTACACTGGGCCGGTCTCGGGTGTGGTGATGGCACACAACACGCCCACGATCACGCTGTCACCGACCCCCACCTTCACGCCGACCCCGACACCGCCATGATGCGCGTTACGATGCTGCTGCTAGTTCTGTCCGCCCGTGCGCTAGCCCAGCCGGCCGCGCCGACGCCGAGCGATGCCGATGGCGTGGTACCGTTCATCCTGGTGGATCCGTTTGACGAGGTGCGCCCCCGGGTGAACTCCACCCCGGTGCCTGTCTGGCAACGCGCGTCGCTGACCGGAACGCCGTCGAGCTGGCAGCATCCGAACGGTGCAACCGATGGGCAGAAGATTGACTTGCAAGCGGCAATCGACACACCGACGCCGACGCCCACTGCGACACCGAGCGATACTGCGACTCAGACACCAACCCTGACTCCCACGAACACCCTGACACCAACCAACACGCCGACCGTCACGAATACATCGACGCAGACACCCTCGCGCACTCCGACAAATACATTGACGCCAACCCGGACACCCACCAGTACGGCAACGCAGACCCCCACCAACACGCTGGCCCCCGGTGTGCCGACATTTACACCGAGCCAGACGCCAACCGTGACCGATACTCCCACCGTGACCACCACCCCCACGCTCACCCCGACGGTCTCACAATCGCCCACGGTGACACTAACGCTGACCCCTCGGCCTCGAACGTTTGACGACCAACCGCAATTCCCGAGCCGTACGCCAACGCTGACGCCGCTGGTCAGTGCGACACCGACCTTTACGCAAGTCGAGACAGCGACGCCGAGCCCGACGCTAACTGTACAACCGACCGTCACTACCACCCCCACTCGTACGGGCACGGCAACGCCGACGACTAACCCGTACCTGTGCTGCGACCGGCCCGATGGCGATTCCATGTGCCCGCTGCCGGGCAACCGGTGCCCCACCCCGTGGGTGCCCGTGACACCAGCGTTGTGTCCATGATAAGGAGACCGAAGGAGGACCCATGAAGCATCATGTGTTGACACTGATCGGATGGCTTGCGGTGGCTGCGGGCAGCGGTTGCCCGGCGTACGCTTTTTCCAATGCGATCCATGTCGCCAGTGCCGAGATTCCACAGAGTGTCGGCTTGTGCAGTGGATGCCAGATTATCACCGAATTCCCGGCTCCCGGCGCTCCGATTACGGTCATGCAGATTCCGTCCGATGGGTCGCTGAACTTCTCCGTGCTGGTCTGGATGCGGATGCCCGAAGACGTAACGGACCCCTCGATCAAATTCTCGATCACCCGCATGACGCCCGATGCGGTCAATTCAGGGCGGGTGTGCGATAAGGTGTGCGTTGGCGCAATCCGCGATGGGGAGTCGGTGGCGAACCTTGATGTGAGTAGCTGCATGCTGCCGTCGGATGATGTAGTCCAGCCGCAATGGGTGAACATGACGCGCAGCTTCGACCCGCTGTCCATCATTCCGCGCGACGCCAGCTCGATCCCCTGTACGGCTATTCCGGCGGACCCCCATGATTGTCGGGGGGCGTGGTTGGCGATTCAGATTGTCCGCATCAATACGGGGGACTGTTCGTCGCCATCGGTCAATCTGATTGAGTACGAGTTTGTGAGTCCGACCTTCGCCTTCTGAGGATGCGCTGGTGGTGGTGCATACTGTTGGTGGTTCTGGTGGCGGTGCCGGTGGGTGCCATCACGGTGAGCGTGGTGCCGTCGATGCAAACCATCCCGATTGCCGGGACCGCGAACGCACACCTGAACTGCGACGTGCCGGCGCAAGTGGAAGGGTACACGCTGGGCTTGCTGTACGATGCCAGCATTCTCAGCAGCCCGACTGCAATATTGGGAGGGGACATGGTTGGTTGCGACTTCGCATCCAACACGTCTATACCAGGGAAAATCTGTCTAGGTATTTCTTGTGTAGCTCCACCAGCCGGACCGAATGTCGATGTTGCGGACTTGACCTTTGTGGGGTCCGTAGCGGGGTTGAGTAGCGTGGCCTTCGACCCGTCCGGGTGCTCGATTCCCGCGAATCCAGGTGGGTGCTTGCTGGAGAATACCGTGCTGGGCACACTGCCGTGTGCACCGGTCAACGGGGATATCGCGGTGGTGGCAAATACGCCAACTCGTACCCCAACCAAGACCAGCACCCCAACCGGTACGCCATCGAACACGCCCACCGTAACGAACACGCCGACTCCGACCACGACAGCAACGAACACGGCAACGTCGACCCGAACCCCAACCCCCACCAACACGGGAACACCCACGACCACGCCAACGATCACGCCCACTGGTGGGCCAACGTTTACGCCGTCACTGACCTTCACACCGACCAGC
>SCTJ01000034.1 GCA_004297805.1 Patescibacteria group bacterium
TTCCGTGATAGGAGCGAGGCCAATCTTCAGCACCAGCTTTAAACCGATAGCTTTCATCAGCTCCCCAATCTTCACGAGAAATAACATTGATGGTTTGTCCGTGAGGAGAAGTTTTCAATGTGCCCACACCTGCAGCAATACTCTTGGGAACTAAACTTAATTCTTTAGTAACTTGTTTAGACTCCTCTCCTGAATTTATAAAAGTAAAAGTGATATTTTTCAGTTTCGGAGAAATTCCTTCAGTAGGAACAAATTCGATTTTAGCCTGAGCAAAACTATCTTGCTCTGTTCCCACAAGGGCAGCAAATACTTCTTCATTTTTCTTGTCATCTCTGCTCTCGTCCAATTCCACTGAAATTGGAATCCACTCGCCAAAACTTTCACCGTCCTTGCTTGTTCTAATGGAAGCCGTAACTAAATTTCTTCCAGCCTCTTTTTCTTTCCAATGTAAACCGATATGAGTCGCCCCAAAAGGAGCCTGAATCACTGGAGTTATATATTCTCCTGCTTCATCATTTGGCGAACCTAATTCGATTCCATTTGTTGTTTCTTTTATTTTTGAGTTTTTGAATTCTCCTTTCTCAAAATCTTGTGTCGTTTCCAACTTTTTATCATAAGCTAAGGTTTTATACTTTGTCTTTGCACTGACAGTCGGAGTAAATGAAGTCATTCCCAGAATCAATCCTAAAATCACCAGCAGTGAGTTGAATTTCAAAAATATATTGAGCCATCGTTTTGTTTTCATTTATCTTTATTTTAATAATTATTATTATTTTTAATCGCCTATGTCAGGCACAGGTAAAGTATAGCACTTTTCCACTCGTTTAGACAGTTGGCGAATAATCAGACACACAAAAACCGCCATTTCTGACGGTTCTCGCTATTCAAGAAGTTCTAGGCGAACATTTTCATCAACCAGCCAAACAGACTGACTCCACTATCGCTTTCGATAACAAATGCCTGAAGACGAGTATTTTCCTGCTGGAACTGCTTGATTTGGTCTTGCAAAACCAGTTTCACCGCTGGGTCATTTATTTGATTCAACAAATCGGTCAACACTTTGATTCTGGTCTGATTTTCCGTAATGGCTATTTGAATCTCGGCAATGCTTCCGTATTTAGGTCCGATTAAAAATCTAACGAATCCGCTTCGGTCATTTACTTCATTAATGGATTCTTCCACCTTTGAAGCTGAATCATTTTGAGCCTGAGCCACCACTCTGACCTGCTGACCAATTCCGCCATCAATGTCTCCGATTTCTTTGAGGTTGTGGACAAAGGACGCCACTTCGTTTTTGTATTCCTTGGCTTCGTCTCCGTCTTCCTCATCATTGTCTCCCAAGGCTAATTCCATTGCGTGTTTCAAAGTTTCCAGTTTTTTATCCGCTAATTCAGCGAGAGCCTCGGCACTCGTCAAATCTCCAGCAGTAGCCTTATCTTTCGCCTGGTCTAATAAATCCTTCGCTTCGTTCAAAGAAAGTTTCAAGGCAGAAATATCTACGCCCCTGCTTGCAACCGCAGTTAATTTGATTTCTATTTTAGCAATAGATTTCGCCAAGTCTTGAATTTCTTCCGTAGCGTCACTGGAGTCATCATTTTCGTCTTCATCTCCCAATGTTAGTTTGACCAATTTGCTTAATCTTTCCAGTTTATGGTCGGCAGTTTCAATAAGTGATTCAGCTTCTTTGGGAGCAGAGACTAATTTAGACTGAGCCTGACTAGCCAAATCCTTGATTTCTGAAAGAGTGGCTGTAAGGGAAGTTACCGATACTCCGTTGGCACTTAGCACGCTGATTCTGGATTCAACTCGGCTAATATCCTTATTTAGCTCTTGGATTCCTTCTTGCGAGTCGTTTTCATTTTCATTGTCATTTTCCACTTTATCGCCATCTTCGTTGTCATTTTCATTTTCGGTTCGCACTGTCGTTCCCTGAGTAGTAGTCCTGACTCTTCTAACTTCGGTAGAATCTTCATCATCTTGTTTATCTCCGTCATTATTGTCTTCATTATCCCTGCTACTGACATTGTCCCCTTCGTCATCGTCTCGGTCATTGCTGGATTCACTGTCCCTTTCTCCGCTACTGCTTTCTTCCTCATCGGCTAAAACTGTTGAGGTTCCCAATTTAGTCTTGGTAAAGGCGTGGGAAAATACGATGCCAGTAGCAAACAAAATTCCAATGATTGCAACTAAGGGCAGGTTCTTTCTAATCTTTTGCATATTTTTGTTTTTGTTACGAATTAGACCTGCCCTTATCATACTAAAAAACAGCCCATTTGGAAATAGCCGTCAAGAGCGGAGCGGTGGAGGCATACAAAAAACAAGGTTTCCCCTGTTTCTGTAAGATTCTAGATTATTGCAAGTCTTTCTTCTTTGCCTCAAATTCTTCTTTGTTTATTTCCCCCTTGGCATATCTCTCTTTGAGAATATCCAAAGGCGTTTTTTCTCCGTGTCCGTTATGACCACGACCGCAACATCCGTGTCCCATTCCACCTCGCACCAATGCAATTATTCCCCAAATTACCAAACCCCAAAAGACCAACATAAAAACGAAACCGAAGCCTCCGCCCCAGCCATACCCCATCATATTGCCCCAAGAATTCCACATCATAAAAGTTTACGCTTATTATTTACGCTACCTAATAATACGTCTGAAAGGCTCGGATATTTCAAACATTAACTTCTACTTGCCAAAATCAACTCCTTGAGTCTGCTGTCCATAGATTCATCAATTTGCAAATGTTTGGGAAAAACGCTGTCGCTTTCAACATCATCACTTCCAAGCGGCAGAATAAAAACATTGCCACTTTCAGGGTCATTTCCAAAAACTACTTTTATGCCTTCTTTTTCAAACCTTTGAATCAAATCGTCTATGGGCGTGCAAAGACCTTCCAGTTCCACATCATTGGCTTTCAATTTCTGATAACTTTCAGGGTCAATTCCAGAAAAAGGAATACTCTCCTGTATTTCGCCAAGCTCTTTCGTCAAAGCGATAATTTTTTTCTTTCTTTGTTCTTTTTCATTTTTAATTTCGATTTCTGCCTTTTCTAAATAATGTTCAATGTTTGCCGCAGTAATTTCATCTGGAGCAATTGTGGTATTGTGCCGAAGTCCTGCCATTACACTCTTTTCAATCCTAGATTCATCTCCCACGCTTTTAATCACTCTAGTCAGCTGCGAATTTTCATCACTTTCTCCGCCTGGAGGATACACTGTATCCAATTGTCCTGAAATGTAAGTAATGGGACATTTCGTATCTTTTATTTTTTCCAGCAGATGTCCTTCGGATAATCTATTTACTTCTGATAATCGCTGAGAGCCCCTGCCCCTGGCAAACGGGCTTTCAGTTTTTGGAATGTGTTTCCATATTTCTTTTTCGTAATCCTTTTCACCTGAAAAAGCGGAACGGATACTATATTCAGCAGAAGTTTTTATACCTGAGCCAACAAATCGTCCGCCTAAAGAAAATCTTTCTTCTTTTTCGTTTACGCCTGCTGGATTTAATAAAACCAAACTGGAAACTTTATCTGGATACCTTTGAGCAAAAGTTGCCATAATCTCACTGCCCATAGAATGACCGACAAGATGAACCTTGCCACCTTCTTTTAATCCTATCTTGCTGACAAGCTGGTTAATAACTTCCGCTTCATTATCAAAATTATTCGTTTGGTAATAATTTTATGATGGATTATCGGAATTACCATACCCAGGAAGTGATGGCATAATTACTTTTCTGCCTTCGCACGCCAATGAAAAACCCAGCTCCGAAATTCCTTCCCAACCAGAACCAAAGCCAGGCAATAGCACCACAGCATCACCATCTTTATTTTCCTGCGATTCAACTGAAATAACTCTATAATCAACATTGAGTTTTTCTCCGTTAATTTCCACTTCAACATTTGCCTCTTTTTCTAGTTGTTTTCCGACTTCAGGAATAAAATCTTTCCTGTTTTCAAAAATCTTGTTAATGGACGGGTTCTCAAAATTAGGCATATTTTTAATGTTAGCTTGTTATGCCTTAATTATAGCTGAAAATTACGATTTATAAAATAAAAACAGGGACAGACTTTTTAAGCCTGCCCCCTGTGTAGTTTCTGCCGTTTCGCTGAACGAAGAACCCTAACTGGTTTGCGGTATGCCACCTTTGGTCTGAAGACTGACGAGATAATCCCTCGCCTGTTTCATTCTGTGGGCAGTTGAGGTGGGACTGTTAAGGATGCTCTCCAGCGTGGGAGGAGTATTCGCAACACGCATTGCAGTCTGCCAAGGAGTTTCCTCAATCTGCCCTGAAATGCGACCAAGCAGTTCAATCGCCTTGTCGTATTTCCCATCCGCAAGACCTTGTTCGACTTCTTTGTATTCCTTGATTCTTTCTTCGGTCTCCGCCACAGCTTTCTCCAGTTTCCTGCAGTGACGCCATTTGAAACAGAAAATGCCGTGCTCGTGACCAAGCATTTCCTGTTTACGTTCACGGATGGCGTCTTCAGCCATCTTCCTGTTTGCCTCGAAACTCTTAAGAACCATCTCGACTACTTTGTCCATCACTTGCCTCCTTTCAGGTTTTTCGGTTTATTTTACTTGTGAGTCAATGCTTCAACGATATCAACCCAGTATGTGAAAATGGTTAGCAGGTCAAATGCCTGGGCTTTACTGTCTACATTGTGACCATTGTATGTGATAACGTCACTGCCACTCCAATCTGAATCCAAGATGTTGCCACTTACGCCAAGACAAGCACAGTCACCCTGAACAGCCATTGACCTCAGAAAAGCTGTGTCATTGAGGAATGTTGCACGAGCATATTTGTATCCGATGATTTCACGGATATGCTCTTCGAATCTGTGCTGGTTTTCAAAATGAAAATTTCTGGCTTTTTCAGCAAAGCGTGCATCTAACTCAACTGAAAAAACACAACTGCCGAGGTCTATGTCACTTCTGCGAGACCACCCCATTATTCTATACACTGGCTTCATTGTGAACCTCCTGAAGGTATATATTTTACTGTTAAGTTGCCATCCTATTGATTTTCAATCATACAGGCTAAACAATAGAAAGTCAATGATGGCGGAGCGGAGCGGTGGACTAAAAATCTCCTAAAATATCTCCCTGGAATTGACTCATTTCCTAGCAAGACAACGCAAAGAACGCCCTTGTGAGGCGTATTGCGTGTGTTCAAGCAAAGTAAATAAGTATCACAACCTATTGCGATTCCCCAATCCCTTGCGAGATTAGGGCCGTTAGCCCTCGCTAACGGAGTCCTTAAGCTAGAGTCTATTCTGAGTGATACATTGCTGTATCAATGCGTGTTCCTTGTATAAAAACACGGCTACGGAATTATTTAGCTCCGTTCGACTTAGCTGTTCTGTTAGTAAACTAACAGTCGACCAGCGGATAACTACCAATGCTCTCCATTATGCCCTATGAGGGGCGTAACTTCTACTAGAGTGCATTTCTCGGTAGCTATCAATTTCTCCCTAGAAAGGAGGTGATCCATCCACAGCTTCCGCTACGGATGCCTTGTTACGACTTCACCCTTATCATCGATCCTACCGTAGTCCCCGCTTTAACACGGGACCTTCAGGTATTACCGACTCTCTTGGTGTGACGGGCGGTGAGTACAAGATCCGAGAACGTATTCACCGTGACGTGCTGATTCACGATTACTAGCGATTCCGGCTTCATGGAGTCGAGTTGCAGACTCCAATCCGAACTGAGACTGGATTTTTGGGATTGGCTCCACCTCGCGGTTTGGCAACCCTTTGTTCCAGCCATTGTATCACGTGTGTTGCCCAGGACGTCAGAGGGCCATGCTGATTTGACGTCATCCCCTCCTTCCTCCCCACACTGAACTCGCGAATCACATAGCGTAGAGCGTAAAACGTTTTTCAATTTCGTTTCACGTTACGCGTTATGCGTTTCACGTTCTCAGTGCGGGGCAGTATCGTGTGACATATATAACACACGAAAGGGGTTGCGCTCGTTTCCCGACTTAACGGAACATCTTACGACACGAGCTGACGACAACCATGCAGCGCCTGTCCAGCACCCTCGAAGGCGACTCTATTTCTAGAGTATGCAGCTGGATTTCAAGTCCTGGTGAGGTTTCTCGCTTACCGTCGAATTAAACCACATGATCCACCGCTTGTGCGGATCCCCGTCTATTCCTTTGAGTTTTAGCCTTGCGGCCGTACTTCCCAGGCGGCATACTTAACGCGTTAGCTACGACACGAGGGGGGTCGATTCCTCCCATGCCTAGTATGCATCGTTTAGGGCGTGGACTACTGGGGTATCTAATCCCATTCGCTACCCACGCTTTCGCAGCTCAGTGTCAGGAGAATGCCAACCAGATGCTTTCGCCTTTGGTGTTCCTCATGATATCAACGCATTTCACTGCTACACCATGAGTTCCACTGGTCCCTCACTCCCTCTAGACATGCCGTTTCAAGTGCAGTTCTCCGATTGGGTCGGAGGCTTTGACACCTGACTAACATATCCACCTACCTGCGCTTTACGCCCAATGAATCCGGATAACGCTTGAGGTCTCTGTATTACCGCTACTGCTGGCACAGAGTTAGTAACCTCTTATTCTTCAGGTACTATCACGTAAGTTTCTCCCTGAAAAAAGTGGTTTACGACCCAAGGGCCTTCATCCCACACGCGACGTCGCTCGTTCAGGCTTTCGCCCATTGACGAATATTCTCGACTGCAGCCACCCGTAGGTGTTTGGACAGTGTCTCAGTTCCAATGTTGGGGATCGTGCTCTCACACCCCCTACCCGTCATTGCCTTGGTAGGCTTTTACCCCACCAACTAGCTGATAGGACGCAGGCCGCTCCTCAAGCGATAAATCTTTACTCCATAGAGCTTATCGTGTATTATTCTGGATTTCTCCAGGGTATCCACGACTTGAGGGTACGTTCCTACGTGTTACTAACCCGTTTGCCGAGGTCTTGCACCTCTCGACTTGCATGCCTTATCCACGTCGCCAGCGTTCATCCTGAGCCAGGATCAAACTCTCAAATAAGATCCTGAAAACCTGTCGCCCGAAAGCGAAAAATTTTCAAAAAATATAAAGAAGAAAATAAATTCTCCGTTTGAAATAGACTCTCTTTGCCATCCTTGGCTCTTGCGAGCTTCGGAATGGCGTTGGACTAATCGCAAAAAATTGCGATTGTTTGCTGATAGTATTCAATTTTCAAAGTTCTTGTTTTTTGACGAACAAAAAACACATCCCTCCGCGCATTCCCCTAATTCGCAGAAAGATGTATTTTTTCACCCGAATTTTAAACTACCTTTTAGTTACTTTGTTTGCAGGGGTAACTAAGATATTAGTAGTGCAACTTGCTCTTCTCGTATGGGTTATTGTAGCAACCCTGTAAAATGTGTCAACCCCGCCCCAACCCATGTTCAGGGATAACCTTATTATAGGCTTTAATTAAGCCAATAATTGACTAGGAAGCCTTAGCGATGTCCCCCTGTTTTTGCTGAATTTTTTCGAAAAAATACCGCTCTCCTTGGCCAATTGGCTTAATCCCGGCTATATATTTGTAGCTCAATCCTACCGGACACCTGAGATACAAGTCTTGTTCCCCATCGTCCCCCGAGCCCACGGAAAAATCGTATATGGCTTTGTCGGCAATGGCGACGACCACCCCTTTCCTCTTCTTTGAATCACTAATAATCTTCTCGATACTCCTTCTGCTCTTTTTGAGTTTGGCCGACAGTTGATCAATAAGCTCCTCCGCTTCATTATCAAGGCCCATGCTCAGCGCTCGGCCAACCTGTTGATTTTCGGGATTATTCAAATCAAGCCCCAAAGAAACAATAATGAAATGGGCTCTGGCCAAAATTCCGGCGTATACCTCGGTCTCTTCAATAGCCTCTTTCTCTTCCATATAGGCATCGTCCGCATGCTGATTGAAAAATTTGTCCTTGCGCGGAAAAAAGAAAAGGTCACCTCGTTGATAACCGAGAGTACTATCAGCCTCGGCTGCTCCCGGCAGATGCCCGAATTTCAGCAGATATTGAAGCGACTCTAGGCTGGTTCCATGATAACCAATGCGCTCCTCAGCATCCATCCCCCGCTCAAAAGACATCGCTATATGTTTCTCAACCTTTTCCTGTTCTGATTTTTTCACCTCATTCTCGCCCAAGATGAGCAACCGACCTTCACGCAGCATATATCAAATATCCAAGGAATTATTTTTACAGATCTCGGCATATTTCAAAGCACTGGGACGGATCTTTCGCTCCAAAGTCTGATAATCCACTGCTACTAGTCCAAAACGCGGCCAAAAACCCTTGTCCCACTCAAAGTTGTCCAGGAGCGACCAATACAGATAGCCGCGCACGTTCACTCCTTCTTGGATGGCTCGATGCACCTGAGCTAGATGATCCTTGATGAATTTCTCTCGCCTGGCATCCGTCTTGTCGGCCAATCCGTTCTCGGTGATATAGATTGGCAAATTATATTTTTGGAGACCCTTCAACAAGTGATAAATTCCTTCCGGGTAAATTTCCCAGGCCAAATCGTTCAAATCCAGATTGTCATTCCTCAACAGTCCTGGAAATTTGAAGCGCGAATGAAAGTAATATTGCAAGCCAATGAAGTCATGCTTGCCAGGCGTCATCCGAAAAAATCTTTCGTTAGCAAAATATTCTATCACTCGCACCAAAGCCCGATCTAGCCATGACCGATGATTATTCGGTTCATAATAGAACATGTTGTGCGAAAAGCCGACCTGAAATTTCTCTGACACGCTGTGCATGGCGTCATAGGCCAAATTGTGAGCCCGTGCCAAATGGCGATAGACTCGCCAAACAGCCACTGGGTTCTTTTTCTGGGGTGGCCACACGCCTTTGACATAGGCCATGGCTAGCACCGCCGTCGGTTCGTTCAAGGTGACCCAAAACTCGGCCAAGTCCCCCAACTGTTCAACTGCATACTGGGCATAGCGCGCTAAAGCCGGCGCAAAGTCCCGACTCTCACAGCCGCCTTTTTTCTCGAGCCACAAAGGATTAGTCCAATGCCAGAGCGTCACCATGGGTTCAATCCCCCGCACTCGAAGTGCTTGCAAGACTTTGCGATAATGTTCAATTCCCTCTGGACTGAATTTTCCCTCCTCAGGCTCAATGCGTGACCACTCCAAAGAAAACCGATGAGCATTGTGTCCCAGCTCCTTGGCTGAATCAAAATCTTTTTCGTAGAGATTATAGTGATCGCAAGCTCGGCCAGAAATATAGTTCTGGGCTTCGAACATTTCCGGAAACTGTTCCTGTTGCCAGAGCTGCCATTTACCGCGAGCTTCTTTGGCCAAACGCCCGGCATTGACCTTTTCCCACTCGCTCCAATTATTCACGCATCCGCCCTCAATCTGGTATGCACTATTTGACGCGCCCCACAAAAAACCGTCTGGAAATTTCAGTTTTTTATTTTCTGACATAAAAATATAGACCTATTATTGAAACAATAAAAATAACATATTCAAAAATAGAAAAAATGTGCGGTTGAAAATAAATATTTTTAATCCAATCCCTGTCTCCGTGGATTTCGTCAAACTCTCTAATATATTTTTCATCAAAAATAAAGACTGGTTTCCAAAGGCCCCATTTCAATTGCCTGGAATGAAGATAACCAAAGGCATATCCATTTTTGGAAAAAGGGTACAGCCAGCGAACTCCTCGTCCAATCCCAAAACTATCATTCACAAAATGCAAAAACGAAGCAATCGTGAACAATACAGCGAATATTTCTCCAAAAAGCAGCCCGATAAGGATAGCCCCAGCTGGCACAAACAACAACGGATTGTGTATCAGGTTTCGATGTTTATAACCAGTTATTTTATCAGTTTCGAAAAAATAAAAAACGAAGTCAATGTCGGGCAACAGCGCAAACATAATCCCAGCCGATACCAGCCAAAAAGTAAGCGGAATATCAAAATGCCAGCTGACAAACATTGCGGAAAGAATTCCCACTCCTATATCCAAAAACATACCTTTATATCGCTGCTCTATTATTTTTATAAACCACTAAAACCCCCTGGGGAGTTGATTTTCATACGTTTTAAGTATACCATACCAGCACAAAAGAAAAACCAGCTAACAACGCTTCGAAAGGGGGGCGGCATGTCAAGAAAGTTTGTACTTATCATCGAGGATGATCCGGACCAGGCTCTCCTCATGATCCGAACGCTAACCAAGGCTGGCATCAAGGTAGTCACGGCTAGCAGTCTGCTGGGGGCAGAGTCAGTCTTCGACGAATTGCAGGGAATGATCGAGCTGGTCATTCTGGATGCCTGCCTCAACCCTCGGAAAGAGATTGACACCTATCATCTGCTCAGCAAGATGCTCGCTGCCGGATTCACTGGTCCCATTGTGGCCAGCTCCAGCAATGGAGCACTCAACGAGCAACTCATGAATGCTGGCGCTACCCACCAGGCTATCAAGTGGGACGCTCCGCAACTCGCTCTCCAACTTCTCGCCGCAGGCTGAACAGCCTTGCGCACGGATCAAAGGGGACTCTCACCGAGAGTCCCCTTGCCACATCTCAATGCATGAAGATACTTTTCGACTATTATTTGCGTTTGATAAAATCCACTGCTGCCGGCATGAATTTTTTGAGCACTTCCGGAATCTTCACGCTCCCATCAGCCTGCTGATAATTTTCCAGAATGGCGATGAAAATCCGCGGGCTCGGCAAGGCCGTGTTATTCAGCATGAAAACCGGTTTTTTCTTGCCTTCCGCATCTTCATATTTCACATTTAAACGGCGCGATTGCCAATCCCCGAAAATGCTCGCCGAGCCAGTCTCCGCCCAGCGGTTCATGCCCGGAAGCCACGCCTCCAAATCGAACTGGCGATATTTTCCGGCCCCCAAATCTCCAGTGCAAATAGCCAACTGGCGAAAAGGCAAACCCAGCTCTTGGTGCATCTCCCTAGAAATATCTAGCATCTCATTTTGCAATTTTTCCGCTTCTTGATAGTCAGCTTGGCAAAGCACCACTTGCTCGACTTTCAAAAACTCATGCACGCGATACAAGCCCTTGGTGTCTTTGCCATAGCTCCCGATTTCGCTCCGGTAGCATTGACTGTAGCCGCACAGCTTCAGAGGCAACTGTTCGCCTGACAAAGTTTCATTGGCGTAGTAAGCCAAGAGCGATGGCTCGGCCGTGCCCACCAGAAATTTCTTATCTTTGCTGGCTTCCCCCGTCGCCTCCTTATCAGAAGTCGCTACTTGATAAATCTCATCCACCTCTGGATCATATTCTTTTCCCTTGAAATAACCGCTGCCAAACAAGGCGAACTCTTTGACCAAGGTCGGCACCAGCATTGGCGCATAGCCTTTCTGAATCATCTTGCTGACGGCATACATCATGAATCCCAGCATCAGCGACACGCCTTCATTTTTCACGTAGTATCCGCGATAGCCCGCCACCTTGGTGCCACGTTCCAAATCCAAAATATCCAGTTCCTTGCCAAGTTCAATGTGCGTCTTGGGCGTAAAATTAAAAACTGGAACTTCCCCTGATCGGAACACTTCGACATTGTCCGTTTCACTCATTCCGATGGGCGTGTCGGCTGAAGGCAGCGTGGGCACCTGGATGATCAGCGTGTCAAAAGCTTCCTGCGCACTGCGATACTCTGGCTCCTTACTTTCGAGCTTCGTCCGAATCTCTTTACCCTTTGCGATAATTTCTTGGCGCTCCTCCTCATTCTTGGCTTCGCGAATCAGATCATTGATGTCATTCTTGAGTGATTGCAGTGCTTCCACTTCCTGCAACAAAATCAAGCGCTTGCGATCAGCTTCCAAAAGCTGCTCCAAATCCAAATTGAGACGCTTCTGTTTAATCGCTTCTCGATACTTTTCCACATTTTCGCGAACCTGTTTGATATCTACCATATTTTTGTAAAGCTAATATATTCCCAGTTTACACGTCTTGGGAGCGAAAATCAACAACTTAGCCCAGTGCCGCTAGCGCAAGGAAATTATTTGAAACCCATGCTTTTCAATCTCTTCCGGAGTAAAAAACTCAACCTCTTTGGTTCTCAGAACATAGCCAACCTCTTTCTCCAATACACGACCAGTGTATTCGCGTTTTTCATCGATCTCGAGCAAAACCAGAATGTCGCCCGGCTGACATTCCCAATCGGCCAAACGCAGTTCAAAATTCTTGCTGCCATCCAGAATAGCGTCAAAGGACCATTGCTGAATTTTCTTCTCAATTTTCATTCTTTTTGTACATCAAAATGTCATAGCCGCTGGAAACCCTACTATCTTTTTCCGCCCCCAAGGTCACCAGGAAGTTAAACAATTCATTCTGTATTTCGCCACCGTCGCCATCCTCGACCATCTTTTCGGCTTCAATAAATTTTCCTAATCCTTCGACCTCATCGAGACAAATTTCCAATTCTCCATGCTGGCATTTTCTCCTGGACTTGCGCAATCGCATCACCTCTCGATAACCCAAATACTTCAAAATTTCTTCTAGCTTGTCTGGATCACTAATTTCGGTTTCCCGTTCGACGCTATCCAACTCACGCGTTCCACGAATCTTCAGTGTAAAAATATTTTTCTGTTCTTGCCGTCTAATCCTCAACACGTTAATCCCCGCCGTTAGATCCCCGAATCCAATTCCGGCCTGCAGAAAAACTTGGTCATCTTGGATAATTGGCTGCGACAAGGAGCAACCCAACGACTCTAGCTTCTTAATGATCGGCTCAAAATTATCCACCCGCGCCTTGACTTCGATTTCTCGCATATTATTTTCCGTTAAACGGGTTATCCATTTCGAACGTTATGAGCGGGATCTGATTGTTGATCATTTCTTTTGACACTCCATAATGCAAGTTGTACAAAGTGTCCGCGGCACAGAATTTAGCCTGGGTATAATCAAATCCCAATTTTTTTGAGACCTGTTTAACTTTGTCCTCACTCGCTCCCTCGACCTCAACATAGGGCGGCAAAAACGGCCACTCGTCCAGATCAACCTCCACGCCATCCAAATCCCACACTTCCCGCCGGTTTTCCTGATAGGCTTTCTTTTGGCAGCCAATAGACGTCAGAAAATATTCTGCCTGCTGGAAATTATCCACTTGCAAGGTAATTTCTTTTTGGTCCTCAATTTTTCCATCCTTGACTGCTTTGAGCGTCATGGTAATTTTGTCACCCTCGTCTCGCACCCGCAGCCACCCGCCTTCAATTTCGTGACCCGCTGGCAATTTGAAAACTACTCGCTTTTGCAAAAATTCTGGTCGCAAAAGTTTCGCCCCCGCTTTTCGTAAACGAGCGCGCATATCGTCTTTATCAATATCCGTAAACGTGGCTTCGTATTCAATTTGCATTTTTGCCTTGGTT
>SCTJ01000152.1 GCA_004297805.1 Patescibacteria group bacterium
GGCGAAAATCAGGCGCATACCAATCCTTAGAATCTTGTTTCTTCTTAGTAACCCATGGGGAAACTGCAGGATTGCGACTTTCAAAGGCAAGATAACCACCAGGACGTAATGCAGTATGAATCGCATTCAAAGTAGCCTTCAATTCTTTCTTTTCGAGAAGAAACTGAGCTACATGAGCAGTCATAATTGCTAAATCGGCATTAAACGCTTGGAGAGATGAAGCATAGCCTTCTATCCATTGCACTTTATCACCATAAGGACTAGTACGAGCAACATCGAGCATTAACTTTGAAGGCTCAACCCCAATCGTCGTATACCCTTGCTTAGCTAACGCACATGTTATTAACCCAGTCCCACAGCCAATATCAACAATAGTTTTGGCTTTGACCTCTTTTGCAAGTCTAAAGTAAAACTGTTCATAACCGTCAAGCACACAAACAGTATTGTAGACTGCGACGAGCTCAGGATCATAAAATTCACTATAATCATCTTTCATAAATGAATTATAACAAATCAGATTATTTTGCAGCAGAAACGTGGAAGGCTCTTGCTAAAATGTGCATTAATTAGACCTATAATGTATAATGTGCACGTATGAGTCAAGAACGCGAAAAACGTATTTATGGATCTTCGGGGGGAAATCGTATATTCCCTCTGAATTCTGACGTGATAACTGAAACCTTTCTGTTGAAAAATTCTCGAGCAGATCGTGATCAAGCTGATAAAGTATTTGAAATAGTCAATCCTAGTGTCAGAAGTTATTTCCTCGATACCTATCATATGGCAATTTCCAAATATACAAATACACAACAAGAAGCTTTTAGATGCGGTGCGGCAGTGATGCACTCTCTCTTTGTCTCAAATACATTAGAAAAGGAACAGACGCAATTACCTGAGATTTCAGAAGAAGCCATGGGGCTGGCACTTACCTTAGCATATTTCAAATCATTTACAGGTCTCAAAGTGGCTAGTAATGCTTATAACGATATTCATGAATTATTGAGAAAAAACCAGCGATTAGGCATTGAACTCAACTCATATGCAGGATATATGGGGCAATTTAGCAGTGTCAAAACATCAAATGCATTCATGCAGGGTGCTATCGAGATGTACACGTTATTTGAAATTGAAGACACATTGAGAAAAAATAGTACACTACAAACAGTTTCAAAAGTTGATCTTGCCGATATCGTCCCTGAGGTCAAGACTTACAATAAGAATTTTGAAGATGATGTCTTTGCCTTTGGAGATGAGTACGATCAGCTCGTTATAAATAATCCCCACCTCTTTCATGAATCATTGGGTGGAGAATTTGAAGGAGATGATATCGAAAGAAAGCGATCTTCAGATTCGTTTTTTTCCGGCGTGGTATACGCGCATGGTTTAGTCAGAACAACAGCAGAAAGAAAAGGAAAGAAAGTTCCCTTTGTACCGAAAGAATTAACTGAAAAAGTAATGACTTCAGGAGAAGAAAAGTCGGGAATACTTTTTCCATTGGTCGAATCAGAATTAGAAATAATAACCCTAGAAGAAACCGGAAATGAACATTTTCTCGAAGGATTCAAGCTTGGTCTGTTTGCTTTAGAACTGTCGATCGATGCTGAAAAAGAATTGGAAGCCATCAAAACAAATTATAATAGCTCCAGCTAATCGACTCACGTTAGGGGGCCTTTTTGTACAAGATTATTTGCTGACTACGGAGCGTAGGTCATAAAAATTGAATCAGACAGTTTTCCTGACTGTTTGCTTTGAGAACTGAAATTGCTGCTAGCCCACTTATCTGTGTCAAAAGATCAAGATTATGAAGTATTGCTGATTGAGAGATTTCGATATGATTGTGCGTCTTGTACTCTTTCTCAAATTTCCGCAGGAGTTGGTTCAGAAACATACGAAGCGACATAATGCTGCCATAATACAGCAAACGCTCTCCAATGAAAAGCCTTCTCGCTCACTTTATAGCTCGAGCAGTATACATTTCATCAAGCATGCCTGAGGGTGTTGTTGTAAGAAGCTTAGGCTTTTGTAAACCTGCCTCAGTGGCAATTTTTTTGAAAGTCTCAATGGAAAATGGATGCGGGACGTAGATATTGCCCCGATCTGCGTTGTATTCAACGACGATAAATGTTCCACCTGGTTTGAGATAGGCAGCTAATTTTCTAAACACTGCAACGTGATCTTTATAAAAGTGAATCGAGTTAGCAGCAATCAAGCCATCAAGAGGAGGCAAATCGAGTGGATTTGTAAAGTCTTGCGATATATATGAAACGCGCGAGTCAGGATACATCTGATCAAAATTCTCCTCCTGCTCTCGCAAGCGACCACGGTCTTTATCGATACTATAAATCTGCGTGTCCGGACCAGCAATATCTCGAAGCGCGAGGGTAAATGCCCCTGTACCAGAACCAAAATCCGCCCACACACCTCCCCCATTTCGGGGAATACCTTTTGCAATCAACTGGACGAGATCATGATGTGTCATAAATATATTTACTCTCTACACTATCGTG
>SCTJ01000183.1 GCA_004297805.1 Patescibacteria group bacterium
AACCGTTCGACGGCGCGGAAGAGCGCATGGTCCCGGAACAGGTGCCCATGCGCGTTGCGGTACGGCAGGATCATGGTGTTCAGAAAAACGGTGCCGGACTTCCCCGCGCAAAATTGGCGCAGGTCATCCAGCACTTCCCCGACATGGCTTGGGTCGCTGAATTCGTTTGACCGGACCGTCGACGCATCAAAAAAAAGACACGTGACCGTGGAATCCACCGTACGGAGCTCGCTCGCCGGATTTTTGAAATCAAATGGATACTGTTTGTACCCCACCGCCTTGACCGTGGGGCGGATCCCCTCCTGCACGCACATGCCCGTGAGGATTTTCTGGAAAACCCCATCCGTAAAATTCGTCACAAGCATGACGCCGGCATGCGTGGGAAACGACTCCGGATCGCGCGCGGGCAACGTCTGCGCCAGTCGAAGGTATTCCAACACATCCATAGTCATGCGAGACGCGACACGCACGCGACCGCCACAGCGTGGTCTTCGCCGTGCGTGAGGCTCAACAGCGTCGCATATTTCCCTGAAGACGCATGGCGGATCATAGGCGCCGGTTTTTCCCCGTTTTTTTCGATATCGATGTCCTGCAGGGTCAGCGCATGCGGATAGGCTTTGATGATCGCCTCTTTGGCGGCAAAACGCGAAGCCACGAACTGCACGGGATCACGGCTCACCGCCATGGTTTGGCGCTCGGACTGCGTCAAAATATATTCGCAGACCCGCGAAAACGACTCCACGCGCGCAAAACGCCGGACGTCGACGATATCCACTCCGATGCCGATCATTTCCATACCTTCTTGTTGCGCACTATACGAAAACAACGGCATTCGCGCAACGTGCTCACGGCCGCCGCAAAAGCTCCGGATGCGCCTGCAAAAATGCAAACAGCGCCTCCGCCGTCCACCGATGGCCGGTGTCATTCCAGTGCCCGTCGCACGCCAATATCGGTTTTTGTCCCTCCTTCGCCTCGCGCGCGAGCAGGATGGGTTGCAGGTCAAGATATGGAAAGTCGTGTTTTTTGGCGAGCGCCGTCAACCGCGTCCCAAAATCCGTGTGGCCTGCCATGTCCGCCAGGTCGCTCACCCAGGACATGAGCATGAACCTGGCATGGTTCTCCGTGCTTTTGGCCTGGAACGTTTCGAGGATTTTTTCTTCCATTCCCCACACGTCTTCCGCGGCGTGCGTCGAGGTCGTCGCGGCCGCGTCATTCCCGGGCTGGACAGCCGTCACGGATGCGAGAAGCAACATTTTCTTTGCAAGGTTCATGGCCAGCTTTGATGTGCGCAGGATATTTTTTGCCTGCACGGTGAATCCGCTGCGTGCCGACGTCGGCAGGC
>SCTJ01000143.1 GCA_004297805.1 Patescibacteria group bacterium
GTACAAATTAAATTTGACGGCAAACTGTACGGTTACTGGCAACAAGTTGAAATACACGAATCGGTTGATGATCTGTGTGCATCGGTCAATTTAGCGGTGATGAGTTTGGAGCAAGGTTTGGGAATTTTGCCACTGTCTGAAAACACGGTAATTGAGGTTTTGGTAGATGGCAAACTGGCAACTACGGTACGGGTTGACCAGATCAGACGCAAAGTCGATGCCAATAGCCACTCTATTAATATAGAAGGCCGTAGTTTAGGACGTGAGTTTGTTGATTGCCAATATTCCAGCACTCTGAAAAATTTAAAACTCGAAGAGATTATAAAGAGGCTTTGTAGCGAGTTTAAAGTGCCTTTAAAGGTACTTGCGCAGACTGTCATCGTGCCTGATTTTTCCATGCAATGTGAATCGCCCAGCAACGCGCTGATTAATGCCGCCCGCGCTGCAAATCTGTTGTTATATCCAACAGCTGACGGTGGGCTGGTTTTGACTGAGCCAACTAACGCGGCTCCAGTCGCTACGTTAATTTATGGGCAACATATTAAAAGCTATGAGTTGGTTGATGAGTATAAATTGCGATTTAGCGAGTACGTTATCAAAGGCTATGACCATGCCGCGAATACATCAACCAAAGGCGCGGCAAAGGATGAGGATTTTAAGTATTTTCGCCCGATGCACATTATGGCTGATAAGCACGGTCAAGGTGTGGGAGGCTGCGATAGACGTGCGCAATTAGAGCGCAATCGCCGCAAAGCACGGGCGCATCGGATAGATTTGGAAGTGCAAGGCTGGCAACATGCGGGCGGGCTATGGGCGATTAATACGCAAGTTCGGGTGGTGATACCGCCTGAAAATATTGATGCTGTGTTTCTGATCGGTGAGCGGGCGTTCACGCTGGATAGCAACGGCGGTAGCATCACACATCTGCAAGTGATGAGCCGTGAAGCGTTTATTGGTGAAAAAGCCAAAGATGGCAAAGCCTCCGCTACAGGACATGCTAAAAAACATAACGGTCGCAAGGCGCGTAAAACAAGAGGTCGTAAACATACGCCTAAAACCTTGATTAATCCTGGAGAGATTTAATGCAACACGTTTGGAATAGATTGCAGTTGCTTAACGCATCCGGCTCATTGCAGTTATTAGGCGGCGGCAAAGTCCAGGTCAAAGTCATGGATGATGAGATTTTGACCAATATCGACCACGTCATGCCTTACGGTTTTTCGCATAGTCCACGTGCTGGGGCAAAAACACATTTGATTTTTCCCAGCGGCGACCGCTCTTATGGCGTGGCAATGGTCGTTGGTGACAAGCGTTATGAAATGACGCTGCAAGGCGGTGAAGTCGCACTCCATAATGATGTTGGTGATTATGTTTGCATCAAAACAGGCGGTGTGATTGAGGCTAAAGCATCAACTAAAGTCATTGCCGATACACCGTTGTTTGAATGCACACAAAACTGCAAGATAGGCGGGGATTTGGAAGTGGTTGGAGATACTACTTTAGCTAATGTCACATCAAACGGCAAAGACATTAGCGACCAGCATACACACGCAGACGATGGCGCGGGGATAGTAAATTAAATGTTGAAATTAGTGCAAACAAACTGGGGCATGTTTGATTTAGCGTTTGATGAAAATGCCGTGTTTGATGCTGAGACCGCGTTTTCAACGTTGGTTTATGCAGCGTTATTCACCGATGCTGAGGCTGATGAGTTACAAGCACCTGACCGCTACGAGCGGCGTGGATGGTGGTATGACCCAACGCTTGGCTCTCTGATTTGGTGGTTGCGGCAGAATCCACTGAGTAAACAAATCAGGGCCGCAACTATTGAAAATATCACCAACGTTTTATCTGCTTATCCAGCGTTATCAAATGTGGTCGTTGAAGATATTACGCCGCCGCGAAGTGTTTCCCTGCTTATTGTGACAATCAGTGCTTTATATAATGGAGTAAATGTCATTCTGAAGTTAGAGCCACTTGCTGTGACAAGTGGCAAGTTTTGGGCAGCAAATCAATATGATCTCTTGTTACACTT
>SCTJ01000108.1 GCA_004297805.1 Patescibacteria group bacterium
AGCGTAGTGCAACGGCAACCCGTGGGGCAACCGCAGGAACCGCACCTATTTATGGAGCATCGGGTTCGTCGGGAATGGGCGGGGCAGGTGGTGGAGGTGGGGTTGCTTCTTTTGGAAGCTATTCAAGTTATGGGAGTATTTATACCTCAATAGACCCAGGCGTTATGTCCAAGTCCATTGCTTTAGATAAAGCCATAGAAGAAGAGTTATTAAAAGATTTAAATACTTATAAATGGAAGACGGAATATTTAAACTATCCGCCAATAATTGACCCGCCATTACCAAAAGACACAATATGACAAATGAAGAAATTGAGTTTTTAAAAGAGAGCAACGCCATTGAACGCGAGTATAGCGACAAGGCTTTGCAAGATGCCATTAAAGCGTGGCAATACCTAAAGAAGCAAGACAAGCTAACCGACAAGGTAGTCTTACGCACGCACGAGCTATTAACCAAACGCATTATGCACCCCGATGCCAGCGGACGGCTTAGGCAATGCAAGGTATATATTGGGGGACGCGAGGGAATGGAATGGCGAATGATTCCCGATGCCTTAGACGAATGGTGCAAGGACGCAAACACTTCCGCTAAAGTTCCAGGTATAGACGGCAAGCATATTAAAATTGACCACGTAGCTTACGAGAAAATACACCCGTTTGTTGACGGCAACGGACGGACGGGACGTATGTTTTTAAATTGGGCTAGGATAAAAGCTGGCTTGCCCATATTAATAATTCACGAAGGAGCTGAGCAATATGAATACTATAAATGGTTCGAAGACCCTAGAGCCTAACCCCCACGTGTTGCGGGATAGCTTTGTGTTGTTATTAATAATAGCGGGCATAGTTTTAGACATTCATTTATGGCGTTATGTCTATGACCAAGTAAGCAATAGCATACCCGAACCTTTTACTAACCAAGTGGAGTTCCATTACCCGCCCCCGCCAAAGAAGATTGTCCTAAAGGCACACGTTGAGGAAAAGTCAACGGGCTATGCTTGCTATGCCTTGCAAGCGGAAGACGGAACTTGGTGCGTGGTGACTAAAGACATTTACGATAGCTATAAGCTAGGCACTTATACGCGATGCCAAGGGGACGGAACGGCTAAGTCCTGCACGGACTTTGGCACTAAGTTATCCCCAAAGGTCAATTGAAAACTTACTTCAGATATGCTATAATCTCGTATATATGGATTTAAATGAAAAACAGCAAGCATTTTATAACAAGGCTTTAGAACTATACGGGGATAAGCTGTTAAAAAAGAACGATGTTGTATTAAAAATTATAAAGGGCAATGGCAAGATAGACTTCTTACCTTTGGAGAAGATTACGGAAGCCAGCTTTGTGGCCGACGTTTTAAACGACATTATCTACGACCCAACAAGCGACAATTTGTTTACCCGCTACATAATCCCGCCATTTAGCATTTTAAATACCAATGCGGGCGAATGGAAGAACCGCCGAAGCAAGTGGGACGCTTATTTAGGCTCAAGCCTAGTGGGTCGCAAGGAAGGTTTGGCATACGGAAGTTGGGATAATGAAGTCAAGGGCAAGATGTTTAAGGTTCGCGAAGATGACAACGGCACTAGCCAATTTGATGCTATGCTTTGCGAGCTTTTGTTTAAATGGTTTGGCTTTAAAGGTTGCAAGGTATTAGACCCCTATGCGGGCGGACACACACGGGGGACGGTTGCTACTAAGATTGGCTATGATTATACGGGCATTGATTTAAGCAAGGAACAAGTGGAGGCTAACCGAAAGCGTGCCGATGAGCTTGGCTTAAAGCCTAATTGGATTAACGATGATGCCCAAAATATAGAGTTGCACGTGCAACCAAACACCATAGACCTAGTCCTAACTTGCCCGCCTTACGGGGATTTGGAGCAATATACCGATGACCCTAAAGACCTTAGCAATATGGAATATGCCGACTTTAGGAAAGCCCATTGGAAAATAATTGAAAAGGCTTTGACTTGCTTAAAGGATAACCGCTTTGCCGTTTATGTTGTTGGGGATTTTAGGGACGAAAAGGGCTTCTACCGAGGCTTTACGGCGGACACCATTAAGGCATTTGAGCATTATGGCGTGCCGTTATATAACCACCTAGTGCTATTAAATGCCGTTGGCACGGCCTCAATGAGGGCTAACGGGCAATTCCGCAACCGCAAGATGGCTAAAATACACCAAGACGTCCTAGTGTTTTATAAGGGCGACCCGACAAAGATACAAGAAACCTATGGGGATATGGACGCTAGTTTGCCCCTACCGCAGATTGAACAAAAATCATTATTCTAATTATATGCGAAAAATTGTGACGAAATTATGGCACGGCTTAGCTTCTGTAAGGGATTACGAAGTTGAGGAATGTAGGAAAAAAGGGGAAGATTTAATCATTATCCACGAAGGTAAAGAAATGGTTATTAAAAATGCCAATTTACCTCTTGGGCAATCCGTGACTAAAGGCATAAATAGTAAGTTTAATAGTAAACAAAAATATAATTTAATAGATTTTAAGTGGAATCCTGCTGGGAGTAGTTGGATAGAAAAACCAGTGCCACCACCAAACCCACAAAAGGAATTATTTTAATGAAAGAATATTTTATAAAATATAGGATAGGCACGGAGTGGCATAACCCGCACAACACCACGACTTACAATGATTACTCGGGTGTTTACAAGGGCAAAGATGCCAATGAAGCTATAAGCAAACTAGAAGGAACTTACAATAATATTATGTATAACCCCAACAAGTCTTTAGAGATAATTTCAATAAAGGCTATATGAAGTATTTATATATTATCGGAATGCTCTTTGGAGTTGCCTTAATGATATTTAGCCCGCCCAACCCGCAATTCTATGTGTCGGGCTTAGGCATTTTAATCTTTAACGGCTTTTTATTCTTAGATGCAAGTATTACAAATACCATTCGACGAAGCAAGCAAATGGATAAAGGTTAAGCACTATGCCCATAGATTGCCGAGCATTACCTACGCTTTTGGCTTATATGATAATAATAAATTATTAGGGGTAGTAAGTTATGGCATACCCGCCAGCAACACCTTAGTTAAGGGAATTTGCGGGGAAGAATACGCAAGCCTAGTTCTAGAGCTTAACCGCTTAGTAATTGAAGAAGGTTCGCCAAAGAACTCTGCATCATTTTTGGTAGCCAATTCATTTAAGCTATTGCCCAAGCCGACCATAATAGTTAGCTATGCCGATACGGGGCAAGGACACGTTGGCTATATTTACCAAGCTACTAACTTTATTTATACGGGGCTTAGCGATAGGCACGTTGAATGGCGGGTGGACGGGGAAGGCACGAAACACGCACGGCATTTGTTTGACAAGCTAGGTGGCATTAAGCAAGCTAAGGCCAAGCTCGGGGAACGAATGGTTGAGGGCGAACGGCCAAGGAAGCACCGCTATATTTATTTTATAGGTTGCACCAAGGCAATTAAGGACGCTTTAAAATATAAACCATTGCCATACCCCAAAGGTGAAAGCAAGCGGTATGATGCGGATAAGGAAGTTAGCAAACAATTATTGCTTATATGAAAATAAAGAAAAGCCAAACAACTTATTATATTACCGAAGGCCAAAAGTCATTTTGTGTTTATATTAACGAAGAAGTTGCCAACCATATGAGCATTGCCGAGTATGGGGAAGCGTGTTCAGGGGTGCTTAAACATTGGGGAAGCAAGGAAGAGCTTATAGCCGAATTGGAGCTTATGATTAAAGCCTTAAAAGATATCCCCAATAGCGATTTGACAAACAAACTAAAATAGTATATACTATCAAGACATTAGAGTAATCTCTTAATTTAGAGCATTAAGAAAGGGAGTAATATGGGACGTTTTAACAAGTCCGCAACGGGGAGCACGTTGACGGTCAACCACGAAGGTGCGGTAGCTCACAAACTATCTGCCGAATTGGAATTATACTCTGCGGTTTGCACTTCCGCATTATCAAACAAGTTCTATGAGTCAAGCGACGAACGCATTGAGCGTATTAGAGGTTTACTAAAAAAGGTAGACCCAACCTTTGCCG
>SCTJ01000035.1 GCA_004297805.1 Patescibacteria group bacterium
AAATTGTGGTGCAATACCTCCTGATCTGGTTGAGGCATTTTTTTTCGGGCATGAGAAAGGAGCATATACTGGGGCCGACAAAGAAAGGACTGGTTATTTTGAACTAGCTAACCATGGCAGTCTTTTTCTGGACGAAATAGGCGAACTGCCTTTAAACGCACAAGTTAAACTCCTGCGAGCAATTGAGGAAGGAGAAATTTCCAAAATTGGAGGCACCAAAACGATAAAGATTGATATAAAAATAATAGCTGCAACCAATCGTAATTTAATCGAAGCTGTTGCATCAAAAAGCTTCAG
Source organism: Patescibacteria group bacterium (assembly GCA_004297805.1). Taxonomy (GTDB): domain Bacteria; phylum Patescibacteriota; class Minisyncoccia; order Moranbacterales; family SCTJ01; genus SCTJ01. The sequence goes on from SCTJ01000035.1 coordinate 298, forward strand.
AGAGGATTTGCTGCATCGAATAGCGGTTGGTGTGCTGAATCTCCCACCGATAAGAGAACGCCACGGAGACATAAACCCTATCATTGACCATATTCTTGAAAGCATCAACAAGAAATTCGACAAAGGGTACGGGTGGCAGCATAAAAAACTTTCTGCCGGCGCAAGGAATCTTATGCATCAGCTCTCATGGCGAGGTAATGTCCGCGAGCTTTCCAATACTCTTACTCGTGCCGCAATTATGGTAACAGGGACAACAGTTGAAACAGATGATATTCGCGACGCGCTATTTTCAGTGGATAACTCACAAAAAGACAATAATAAAATCCTCAATCGCAGCCTGGGAAATGGCTTCAGTCTAACTGATGTAATTGCAGATGTGGCGCGCCACTATTTGGAAAGATCTAATGAAGAGGCGAAAGGTAACAAAAAAAAAATAGCATCACTGCTTGGATTTCCTAACTATCAAACAGCAAGTAACTGGATGAAGAAATACGGTTTGAAATAATCTTACTACGCACGCTTCGTAATACAGTTACGTCAAGATAAGAGATTTAATCTGTTTTAAAACATAATGACAAGCACAAATTATTTGATTGTCAAGAGCAAATAGACTTGTCCGGTTTCGTAGCAAGTGAGTTGTCCGCTTTTACTGTTCTTGAATGGAGGGCCATTTGAGAGCAGGAGGTGAGCGGCGGATGTTCGCTTTCCTCGTCCGTGGTTCTTTCTGAGGAGTTACCCATAGCCATTTTCCCGCAGCCCTTGCGGAGCATGGCGGGAAATATGGTTGTGGGTAACTCCATTGGGTTATGCCGCCTATCTTGGTTTTACTTCCATCAGTTTTCCCTGCTTGTCATAATCGGCCAGTTTTCTCGGGCCGTGGAAAATGGCGAGTGCGCCGTCCCGATAGCGATGGACCATCACCCTCACCCGGACGTAATGGCACCGATATTGGTTTGCCGGGATTTGCAGTTTATAGCTATTCACGCAGACACAGTTGTCGGCATTGACAGTTCGTTCCTCCTGCTGGCAAAGGATGTCATCCAGATTCGCCCCAATCCAAGGAATAAAGGCCGACCCTTCTTCGGGGGATGGATGCATAAACTCGGTGTTGAAACTTGGTTTATATTCCTCGACCAGATACCGGTTTGCGGCATCCATGTCGGTGATCCTCTGAAAAGCCAATTCCTTGGGAAGCCGGTCTTGGTGGGTTAGGAAAGCACGTTCGCTTCGCCCCCGGGCTTCTGGAGAATAAGCCGCGATCATCTGGATCCCCAGGTGTTTCATGGCGCGCCCGAACTGGGTGAGCTGTGTTTTGCTCACCTTGCCCCCCTCCTTGGGCGTGAACCAGTAATGGCTTCCTCGATCAGTGTACAGAGAGCTGAATAAACCCCGTTGAACGATCGCGTCCCGAACCCCCTGAAAACTGCTCGCCGTTCCTTCCTCGTCTACAAAAAACATGGAGTAATGCTCGTTTGTTGCGTCATCCATCGTCACGATCAGATCCCATTTTTTCCCAGG
>SCTJ01000105.1 GCA_004297805.1 Patescibacteria group bacterium
ATGACTTGAGCTGTAAACCTACTGGTTTCACCAATGTACTCAAAGTGCAACAAGTTTGCCAAGGTGGACGTTGCGTCTCCCTTGTGTGGGGGTAGGCGTTGTCGCTCTAACCATCCCATCATTTCGATTACATTTGGGGCCTCATCGAAGGGAATCATTACGTAGTCAAAACGTAACTTCTCATTTTCTGATGCTCTCGACCTGTAGTTTAGGTGAATAGCGAATCGAGAAAAGTTCTCTTCGTCATAACATTTAATTGTTATGTCCCCGGAATAATGTAATCCGTCCACTGGAATCGATCTGAAACGGTCTTCTATGACCAGTCGTTCCATTTTGTCCTTTGGAGTAAGGTTATCGTCTAACCTGCCTATGTCGTGAGCACTTAGTGCCAACGTACTCCAAGTGGGTGGACTTCCTCCTTTCTTGCCATGCCATTCGAACGGATTTGGTTCGGGCTTGAGCAAGACTTCACCTGGTTTGTCCGGATTGATTTCTAATTCATCTGGGACATCTGGTGTCATTATTGGGCACTCAGATTCAAGGTGGTCTGGGTCGTGTCTTTCCTTAGCATGTGACAACATCTGTTCATAGCTTTGCCACTTATTAGGCATAAACTTCAGAATTTCTTTTGTCTGCAATTCGTAAATCGTATTCGATTTAATTTCTCTTTGTGCCATTTCGGCTTCTTTCTTGCCATAAATAGCAGAGCGAAATGCATTCATGCCCATCAGCAGTAACAGTTGTACTCTGTTAGTCATCTGCTTGATGTGGATCGAAACTATTTGACCCTCAGAGTCTCTGATAATCGACATTTCTGAGGAGTAATCCGAATTGTCTTTATCAAACAGTGGGAATGGAGTTCTTGAAAAAATACTATTTTTCAAGTTTCGATTCAGGATTTTTTCTAACTTTTCCCTGATCGCTCTCTTTGCTACCACTGGTAGAGTGCTAGGTACACCGGCTTCTTTAAGCAGAAACTCAATGATCTCATCATAATTGTGTGCACCATCTCTGAGCTCTTCTGCGACGTTGTTATACGTCGAGTTGGATTCCAAGATTCTCGGACTGTTTGCTTTCGGAGGTTCTAACACCTTCCTGATCAAACGTGCCTTGAGTTTGGGGTATGTCATAGGCGACTTCACCCACTCTGGCTGCCTAGTAGGTTCTTGGTTTCCAGTGTCCTGTCTCTCATGGAACTGAACACTCGCTGACACTTGCTGGAAGTAAGCAGCTTTTGCCAGGATGATCAATGCGAGCAACTTCTCGGCCTCCCAGTCTTCCAGTATTCGTTTGCAGAATAATCGTGCAACCTTTGGGGCTAGTGGCTTATCCACTGGGACATAAACTTTAGCAAGTTTGCCACCAGGGTAGAAGTCATGTAGGGTAGGTTGTGTAACCACCTCCTCGGTTGACCATGTCACAACGTCATCAAAATCGTATGCCAGTTGCTGTGTGTAAGCAGCACAGATACTATAATCTGCTAAGCATAAACAATCTAATAGACGAACCATCGAGATTTGTTGTAACATATAATTGTTAGTCAACAAAGCTGGACAGTCGACTCCCACAAAGTCTAAGACCTTTTGCTTTAGCCAGCGTGCCTCTTTCGAGTCTTCTGTGCTCCTAAGCAAGTCTCTTGACAAGGGCATGTCGTGTGCAAAGATTCTTTCGATTGGTCTAATGAGCAAATCGTAGACATCTTCTTCAAAGGTAATATCTCCTTTGGCTAGTTTACCCTCTTCTCGGAGTTTCGCATGGGCAGAAATGTGCTGGATTTCGTCAATTCGATTGATGAAAATATGTTCATCATCGTAATTTCGGATGACTCGCAACCATTCTGTATCCAGATCGTGGTAAGGACAATCTGAACCCTTCCAGTGTTTCTGGAAGTTATTCTCCATGCAAGATGCTGCTTGCTTTCGAGCGGCATACATTCTCTGCCAGATCAAGCTAGCTTGTTCCACTTTCAGTATAGGACTGCCTGTGAGTTGTCGAGCAATTCTTGCGGACACGTACACATAGTTGGGTACATACTCATGGGCATATTTGCCGTGAGGCATAAAATCCTCTGGGTAGAACGTGCAATCAGGGTTATGCACCGTGAAGCTAAATCTGCGATTTTGGAGAGCTAGTTTAGCAAAGTGTGTGGCATTGTATCCTTGAGGTGTTAAGAACCTGGATAACGAGGGTATTCCCTGTTTGCCTTGTTCATAGGCTTCGTCTTGTCGAGCCCTGAATTCCTTTGTAAATTTCATGCTTCCAAGCAGAGATCGACCTTTTTCAGCGTAGAGCTTGAAAGGTACATAGTGTGAATCGGCATAAGTTTGCATCCACTCTCCGTAATGAGTGTCATACAAAATTTTGTCTGATCCTTTTGCTGTTTTAACCAGCAGACTCGCCGTGTGTCGAGCTTTTTTAATCGACATATCAAGGAATTGTCGTCCGGACATTCTAATTCCGATTCTATCTTCGACAAATATCTCATCTTGACCATCCTCTTCCCACCATATGTGGAATTGTTTCCGGTGTGACTTGAAACTGTCACTCCATTTTGTTTGGATGTCGTCGCTCTCTCTCGGTAACATGAGTGCGATCTGGTGCCAAATAGGGGGTGTCTTTTGAGATACCTTGGACTTGTCCTGATATTCATCAACACGGATTCGTTGTGTGTATTCACGAAACGACTCAGGTTCTTTTCTGAACCATCTGTATTGAGCTGTCAGTGTCAGTCTGTCAATTGCTCCATCGGGCAAGATTGGAATGTGTTTGTATAGGTCCTCTATTAGGTCCTCATTTTGCACATCCAATTTCGGAGTTTCTTCCTCTTCAATCCAATCAGTTGTAACTGATGGTTGTACTACGTCATCGTCCTCTATGGGTGTGACTGTAGGTGAGGTGTCCTCCATTTTTGAAGGTAATCCCATTGAAGGTGGATCTGCTAGTGCAGCTCTCTTTTCCTCTTCAATTTGTTGCATGCATTGTCGCCTAACATCGTTTAGCATTTGCTTCCGACGTTTTTTCCAATGCCTCTTCAGTTCTGCTTTGGACATTCCAAGCAGTTCTGGTGCAGCATTTGGAGAACCGACAGTCTCATCTAGTGATGAATCTGTGGGGGCTCGTTTGCAGACATCCTTATTGGACATGGCAACAACTTGTGTGTTTTCCCTCACAAGTTTTCGAGCAAATTATTATGCTCTTGGGATTCTCTTCCTCTTGTGTGATTACCTTCGATCGATATCTACAACTTGATCCAACGTACTTACCAATGTTGGTGTCTGTATTGACAGCAAAGTAGTAGATAAAATTCGGATCGTTGGAGTGGTTTCTGGTGCGATATTCGTACTTATCGTACAAATTCATCTGCCATTTCGGAACTAAGTGTTCATACATTGGCTGAAACAACACTACCACACAAAAGTCACTGCTTCTCGGACA
>SCTJ01000036.1 GCA_004297805.1 Patescibacteria group bacterium
ACTGGTGGTTGGCAGGGTATACGTAATATCACCGCCCTGGTCGCCACCTTGCAGGAAGGTGTGATAGGTGGCGCCGGTAGATTCCAGGATCCCCAGTTTGGATTTGATGTTAACTGTGCCATCATACAGAATCCGCATAGCCTCTGTTCCACCGTTGTTGCCAGTTTGGAAGATCATGTCAGCGCCGGAGATGGCTGCACCATTGGAAGTAGTGCGAAAAATCAAATCATCATTATCGGCCGTGCCACCAATGAGCAGCTGACCATTGATTCGTCCGGCCAATAGCGCATATTGCTGGTGATCATCCACCCCGAGATTACTCAAAAGACTGTGATTGGAAATAAGCGTGTCAGTCTGAAAGGTGTCCTGGAAAGCCGACTGCACCACGCCAGTGGTAGCATCTTTTTGCATAATGATCCGCCCAACCAAAACTGCATGCGAAGAAATTATTTCTGGCAGAGTCACCGTGTCATGGGAAGCCAAGGCCAATTCTTGCCATTCATATTCCCGATCGCCCAAAACCAAATAAACATGCTGCTGCTCTTCCACTCCCCGATAAATATAGTTGATGGTGTAGTACCCGTCCGTTAGCGTTTGCAAATCTGTCCCGTCGTCAAATTGAGTATTATTGATATCCGTGTTGCCTGATCGATAGGAAGTAGTCCAGCTACCACTGACATGCCTAGAAAAAAACGAGGATGAATCGTAGGCTTGTTGGCCCAAAACGTAGCGCTGAGCTCCAGTCCACATAACCCCAGCTTCGACTTGGAATTCAGGAGTACCGGCATTGTTACGCGTCAAAATTTCCAGTCCGGATTCTCGGGAATATTGTTCCGTGGCGGTGAAGCGATGTTCTAGTCTCTCGGCAACAGCCGAATTGTCCAAGCCCCAGTTTTGGTGATGCAGATTGTTCCCTGAGCGATAGATCGTGACGTGCGGTATGTATTGCTGGTAATCAATCAACGATTTGTCGGTGACGATAGTCAAAATTGGAGAGCCACCGTTCCAATAAGCCACTATGTAGCTCGTAGCATTATTCGTCAAAGCTGGCAGCTCAACTCCCGTGGTTCCGCCAGTCAGGGTATATTTTGTGAGTTTGGAATCAAACACTCCATTCGGATAGAAATAGACTTCGTGATCCGGAATGGTGATGCTGCCATCACCATTGTCGGTATAGCCTGGATCGGGAATGACGAAGCCGGCGTATTGCGAGTCATCCGCATAGGCTAGAGTTTTTCTGGTTGGACCGGTCGTTTGCGTGATGTACAAGCGCGCGCCATCCCATTCCAAGGCACCCGCCTCAGGGGCAGTCAGATTGGTGCCAGCTGCAAACTTGAGTGGGGCTGTCCCGGCTGAAGCGGTGCCAGCCTGAATCGCCAGGGAGGCGGTCGGATTGGCCACCCCCAGTCCCACACTTCCGCCCTCAAAGTTCCAGCTGTCATTAGTAGTATAAGTAATCGAACCGGTCGCGCCGTTGGAAGAATACATGTTCAAGACCGCATTGGCGGTAGTGCCCGTTCCCAATCGCAGCGAATTAGCCGACACATCCAGGAAAAATGGCGAAGCAGAGGTTGATCCTCCGAGAGCCACATCATCGGTTGTGTTCAATAAGTATGAGATTGACCCAACCGAGGCCCAGCGCGAA
>SCTJ01000037.1 GCA_004297805.1 Patescibacteria group bacterium
CCGAAGGATTGCAGGCTATGGAGCCGTTTGGTGAGGGCAATGAAGAACCAGTGTTCCTGATGAAAAATTTGATAGTGCATAGCGTTAAAACGGTGGGCAATGGCAACAAGCATTTGAAATTACAACTTCGCCCCAAGGACAATTCGCCCAAAATTTTTGAAGCCATCGGTTTCCGTTTGGCGGCGGAGAATGTGCACCTCAAAGAGGGGGATGTGGTTAGCGCAGTATTCAATCTGTCCGAGGACTCCTGGAACGGCAATCGGAGGATTCAGATGAAGCTGATCGATTTGAGGGCTGTTGAGAAATAAAATGCTATGAAGAAAGGCATTACGGTTAGGAGGTCTAAGATAATCGGCAAAGGGGTCTTTGCAGTGCGGAATTTCAAGAAAGGCGAAGTGGTCTTGCAATATAATCCACTGATTTTGAAAAAAGTTGAAGCCGATAGCGTGCCCGAAAAAGAAAAACATTACCTGTGGCATGTCGGAAAAAATAAATATTTTTTAATGCAACCGCCGGAGAGATATGTTAATCATTCTTGTGACCCCAACACCTCCGTCCGTAAAAATGCCGATGTTGCCAGGAGAAATATTAAAATCGGGGAAGAAATAACTTCCAATTATGCGCGGGCTAAGGGAGGAAACAGAGTTGGTTTTATCTGTAAATGTGGAAGCAAGAATTGCAAAAAGATAGTCAAGGTAAGATAATACTATAGGCCGTGTGAAGATATATAAGATGTGGCTCTTATGAAAATCGCGCTGGTGCATGACTATTTGGTGCAATATGGTGGAGCCGAGCGGGTGCTTGAGTGTTTCACTGAGCTTTTTCCGGAGGCGCCGATTTACACCTTGGTGCATGATCCGGAAGCGATGCATGGCGTGTTTGCCGACAAAAAAATCTATACTTCCTATTTGCAGCGTTTGCCGTTTGCGCGTAAGCGCCATCGACTCTTGCCGCCACTCATGCCCTCAGCCATTGAGCAATTTGATTTGTCGCGCTATGATGTGGTGTTGTCTGATTCTTCGAGTTATGCCAAGGGGGTTATCACTGGTCCCGAGACGCTGCACATTTGCTATATGCACACGCCGATGCGCTACGCCTGGGATGATTGCCAGAAATACACCGATGACTTTGGCTTTCCGGGTTTCATTAAACGCATGGTGCCGTTGATCATGAACTTCATTCGTTTGTGGGACAAGATTAGTGCTGATCGTGTCGATCGCCTGGTGGCCAATTCGAATTTTGTGGCCAGGCGCATTCAAAAGTATTATCGCAAGTCGGCAACGGTGGTGCATCCGCCGGTGGCAGTCAACAAGTTTTATCTTAGTTCGGAGCGCCAGCCATATTTCCTGATGGTGGGCAGGCTAATCGCTTACAAGCGGCACGACATTGCCATTGAAGCTTTCAATAAATTGGGTTTGCCTCTCAAAATTATTGGCCGGGGTCCGGAACTCAAGCGCTTGCAAAAAATGGCTGGTCCCAACATTGAGTTCCTCGGTCGAGTGCCTGAGGAAGAATTGCCCAAATACTATGCTGAGTGTCGGGCTTTTCTATTTCCCCAAGAGGAGGACTTTGGGATCGTGGCCATTGAGGCTATGGCGTCCGGACGACCCCTCATTGCCTTTCGTGGTGGCGATATTCCGGAGCATGTCGAGGAGGGAAAGAGCGGGATATTTTTTGAACAACAAACGGCCCAAGATATTATGACGGCGGTGCGTAAATTTGGAGAGCTAAGCTTCAATCCAGAATATATCCGGAATCAGTCGCTCAAATTTGACAGGGAGATTTTCAAGGCTAGAATGATGGAATACATTGAAACGGCCGTTGCGGAGCATTTAGCGTCGCGGCGAGCCCGCTAGACCCCATGGAACTCAAGGAATATCTGGCTATTTTTCGGAAAGACAGAGCGGTTTTGTTTTGGAGCGTGATTATTTGTCTGGCGATGGGCCTGGGATTGAAGCTTTATCAACCCCTGACTTACCGCGTCTCGCTTAATCTGAATGTGACGCGGGATGGTTCTCAGGCAACGGATCAATACCGCTACGATGATTATTATCGCTTGCAAGCCGATGATCGTTTTGCCGATACGGTGGTGCGCTGGCTGGCTTCGGCTCGGATAGCCACTGATATCCTGGATGAATTTGCCAATTCTGCAGCTGACAAAGCTTCTCCGCCACAAGCCTTGGTAGCCAAGAAGCTCTCGAATCAATTTCTGCTGGTGACTTTTGTGGTGCGGGATCCGCGTCTAGCCAAACCAGCGGCGAGAGCGGTGGTGACCGTTTTGAATCGGGAGACGGACAAGCTCAACGTGGAGCAACACGAAATCAATTGGTTCCAACTGATTGGCAGCGAACCGGTAGTGGAACAAAACTCATATTCCTGGGCATGGATTTTGTCGTTATCTTTTGTCTTCGGATTGTTTCTGAGTGTGTGGGTGGTCCTGATTAGGCATTATTTCTCCAAATGATATGCGTGTTGGAATTGACATTCGGTCACTCGGTGAAGATCGCAAGAGTGGAGTAGGTGAATATGTGGTGAATCTGTTGGAGCATCTTTTTCAACTTGATTCAAAAAATGAATACATTCTCTTTTATAATTCATTTTCGGAAACCAATACTAACTTTTCGGCCTTGCTGCGCTTTCCCAATGTGTCGGTGAAGCGCTCGCGCTTTCCAAATAAATTGCTAAATTTGAGTTTGTGGTATTTGCGGTGGCCACACTTGGATCGGTTGCTGGGCGGTGTCGACGTGCTATTTTTTCCCAATTTGGCGTTTGCGGCTTGGAGCCGTCAAACCAAAACCGTGCTCACGGTGCATGACTTGTCATTTGAATATTATCCGGAAACTTTTTCTTGGAAACGCCGAGCCTGGCATTTTTTCATTAATCCGCGATCCTTGTGTCGTCGGGCCGATCAAATTGTGGCCGTGTCGGATTCAACGGGGAGTGATATCGCGCGGGAATATGACATTGACGGCAAATTCATTCGGGTTATTCGGAGTGCTGCGGCTTCCGCTATTCGACCGGTCAGTCGCAATGATGCGAACTTGGTGATAGTGCAGTCCAAATACAATCTGCCGTACAAATTCATTTTATTTTTGGGAACGGTTGAGCCGCGCAAAAATATTGAAAGCGTGGTGCGAGCCTATGAGCAACTGCGCCAAGAGCACCAGGTTGAATTGGATAGATACAAACTGGTGATTGCGGGGGCTCCGGGTTGGAAGTGCGCTGAGATTTATCAAACTATTCACGATTCCGCATTCGCGAATGATATTTTGTTGACCGGTCCGGTGGCCGAAGAGGATAAAGTCTATTTGCTAAATCTGGCTTCGCTCTTTGTCTATCCTTCACTCTTCGAAGGATTTGGCTTCCCGCCGCTTGAAGCTATGCAGGCGGGGGTGCCAGTCATCACTTCAAACAACTCTTCTTTGCCAGAAGTGGTGGGTGAGGCTGCGGTGACAATTGATCCAGATCGTCCGGATGAACTGTATCAGGCTATGCGCAACATTCTGCTGGACACTCAGTTGCAGGAGTTGCTGCGAGCCAGGGGACTGGAACGGGCCAAAAAATTCAGCTGGGAAAAAGCAGCGCGGGAGTTTTTGGAAACGGTGAATAAATTGGCAAAAGTCTAGAGCGTGGTGGGTATATGGTATACTGTGAACATGAAACCCTCTTGTCATCAGCTAGCTGCTGATATTGTGGAACTCAGAAAGTTGCAGGCTGAACTCAATGCTTGGTCTGTTGATGATTCTGATTTCTATCAAGTAGAAAAAATTTATCAAGAAATAGAAAATAGACTTTTGAAAGTGCGTGAGCAAATTTCAATTTCGCCTGAACAGGCTGAGATGATTTTGGGTCAGGATTATCTGGGGCCCAAAGCTATTCAAGAAACCTTCGGATTTGTTCCCGAGAATATTCCGCCCATTCCCTTCGCGAAAGCGCGAATTGAGCGCGCCAAAGAACTGGGTCAGTTTCTGGTGTTACGAGTGAATCAAACGCCAGATGGAGAATTGTTGAACATGAAAACGATAGCAGCCCTTGTCCCTCGTCAAGATGCTTCTGGGCAGACACTGTTTGCTAATCTTTATTTGCGACAGGACGAGGCTTATTATGCAGAAGCACCCACTTTGGGTTGGGCCCTGGCTACCAAGGAGCTCGTCCCTGGTTCCATTAGTAAGAATTATCTCGAACAAACCGAAGCCCTGATTGATTATCTGAAAACCAAGATATTTGTTAATCAACCTCTCCCTGAAAAGTATCAGAAAGCTATTGAGGAATTTGAATCTCAGAAATCGACAATCCGGGAATTGGCAGTAAGCTTTGACCTCAGCAGAAAACAACAAACAAAGGCGACTGAAATGCTTGAATCACTGGCCATTGTTCAGCTGGTGCGTCATTCGCCCATTGAAGCACTCTACGACATCCTGGTTTATTATAAGCATAACAACGTTCGCCTATTGGAACATGTCGCGTCGCTGACCAGGCGGCGGGCGCCGAGGGGAGAAATGGTTGGCGTTGGAAGATTTGATGCGGAGTATGGGATGAATGTGATACATACCGGTCCCGGCTGGTCATTAACTAGCATCAATGACGGTGCTGTTTATTCGGAAACTCGGTGACCAATTGTTGCATATAAATTTTCTCGGTAAGTAAAATATTTTCTTTACGTATATGAAGAAGACCCACGCCAAGGCTTGTTGCCTCGGGTGGGTCTTCGTTTTTTCTGGAGTTCCAGCTCAGGTTGGATCGACCGGATACTTTCCTCCGAAGCATCCGGTGCACACGCCGCAGCGGTAGGTTTCCGCGACGACGCGATGGAGAGTGGGAAGGGACTGGTAGATCAGGCGGTCAGCACCGATCAGTTGGCACACCTCCTCCAAGGTGCGGTCGTGGGCGACGAGCTCGCCCTTTGACTGATAATCCATTCCCAGCGGACAGATCTGAGTGATGGGTGGGGCGGAGACCACGAAGGTAACGCTCTTGGCCCCAGCCTCTCGCAGGCGCTTGATAGCGATGCGGGCGGTGTGGGAGCGAACGATCGAATCGTCCACCACGATGACTCTCTTGCCTGCGATTTTGTCGCGGCGCAGCAATTGTTTTATGCGCGCGACTACCTCCCTTTGCTCGGTGGTAGGACTGGTGAACGAGCGTCCGTTGGTGACCACCGGATGCTGCATCCGGTGGAAGTACTCCCGGTACGAAATGTCGGCCGCTTCCATGAAGCCGATGGCGGCCTCCTTTCCGGAGTCGAGCAGGGGAACGACGACATCTCCTTCCAGATCCGGATTGTCTTGCCAGAGAGCCTTTCCCAGCTCCTGGCGAAAGTCCTCGTGAACGTAGCCGTTGTAGCTACTGCGCGGGTGAGAGAAGTAGATCCCCTCGAACACGCAGAAATGCTCTTCGGCCGTGGCGTACTGAACGCGCCGGTAATCGTTGCCGTCCAATGGGAAGACCACCATCTCACCCGGCTTGACGTCGAACAGGTGTTCGCTCTCAGCAATCTCCCCGAAGGGAAAGTTTTCCGAGAGCACCAGATAGCCAGTCTTGTAGCGGGCCACGCTCAGGGGTCGCACCCCGTAAGGATCACGGATGGCGAAAAGCCGGTCGCGAGTCAGTATGAGCAGGGAATAGGCCGTCCGGATGTGGTTGAGGGCGTAGAGAATCGACTCCTCGATCCCCGG
>SCTJ01000038.1 GCA_004297805.1 Patescibacteria group bacterium
GCAGGGAAATAGCCAACATTCATGAGATTGTGGATGGTGGCTGGGGATTGTTTCCGATTGGTCAATCCGATCTACGAAACGTAATCTGGGATTGTCTGCGTGAGATAAAGAAGGAGCTTGAAGGGTCTTTCGAAATTAAATCCGAACCCCAAAGATACGATTACCGGTTGCTTCAGGATGGTTCTAAATATTTGGAAACGCTCAGAATAAAATTGGAGAATATAAAGTTGATAATTGATGGGATTGAAGCAAGTCCGGAAGCCAAAGCGAGGCTACAGCATCAAATCCAAAAAGCCATCGATACGTATGGCTTGTTGGATATAGAAAGCTAATCAGATATCATTCATCCTGCTTCAGTTGCTTTCTCATGAAAACTACTGAATCTCCGCAGAAATCGAAGACGAGGGGAATAGGATGCTTGTACACTCCAAGTTTGAGACCCCACTGTGATAGAATTTTGAGGTCGTCAGTTATTTTCCCAACGTGCTCGTAGGTATGATCGTTTTCCGGCGTGTTTGGGTCACCTTCTTCTTTCCAATAATATACGGCGATATCGCCAGGTTTGATTTCCCCATATTCAATTTCGTCGTACTCTTGATGCAGAAGGCTAAACAACATGGACCGGCTTCGCATGTGAAAATCTAATTCAGATTGCTCATCTCCTAGGGCAAAAATAACACAGTTGCTGTAAGGGTAGTTGTAATATTTGCAGTCTATTTTTCTAGTTTCCCTTTGGACCAATTCCATTTGCGGAAAGTCTTGGTGGAGTCGATGCTGAAGATCATCTATCCGCAGGGCACTCATCCTCTCCCGAATTTGCGGTATATCGTCCAAGCCAGCGGTCTTAATTGAGTTTATGGGTATGCCCTTCTTGGGTCCAGGGTGCTGGCGTTCCGGAGCATGTTCAATGTGACTAGATTCCATACGTTGTAGCATTAGAAGGAAAAAATTGTGTCTGGCTGGTTTTCGGGTTGCCTGGTATCAATATAGCAAAGATCCTTTGCAATTACCAAAGGTTCTGCGTCCGGGGGAATGGTCTAATCGTAGTAATAAGCATGGATGTTAAATTAAGCCAAATTTTTAAGGATACAGACGCATTAAACCCCTCTCCAGAGTTGGAAAGAGCGGTTTTGCGCCGGATTGAGCTGCTAGCGGAGAATAAGATCAAAAGGGCGCGGGTTTGGATGTATGCCGGATTTGCTGGCGCTAGCGTGTCTTTTGTCTGGGCCATAGTTGCCTTTGGCGGATCTATCCTGCAATCGGAATTTTGGAGCATTATCTCCCTGGTTTTTTCGGACGCCAAAATTGTGTTGGCTAACTGGAACGACTTCTGGTATTCGGTATTGGAAACTTTCCCAACGGTCAGCTTGATAGCGATGCTGATCCCGACCGCGGTGGCCTTGTGGCTAATGAGTATCTGGAGTTCGTTGTCTAGACGGGAAAATTATCAATTGCGCTTTCATCACTAATTTATTTTTTTTATTCAAAAGCATATGTCGATTCAAGAATGCGTTAAGTCTAAGAGTTTTAAAATTGCCGCTATCACCCTTAGCGTCGCAGTTTTGGTTCTGGGCGGGTTTGCAGCCGGGGTGGCAGTGGGGATTCACAAAGCTCGTTTTTCCTATAAATGGGGAGAGAATTATGAGCGGAATTTCATGGGTCCGCAAATGATGGGCGGTCGGAGAGGAATGATGGGTGGATTTGCTTCTGGACCAAGAGAGTTGCAACGTGGACTTGAAGGTCGGGGTTTTCGCAATGCGCATGGCTTGGCTGGGAGTATTCTTTCAATCGCGAATAACAATTTGGTTATCAAAGACCAAGATAACAAAGAAAACACAGTAGCCGTTACTGATCAAACAATCATCAAAGGAAGAGGAGATGATTTGAAAATAACCGATCTCAAAACGGGCGATCAGATTGTAGTTATGGGCAACCCAGGAGACGATGGGGTGTTGAACGCGACCCTTATTCGAGTCTTTACTAGTAATTGGGAGAACTAAATGAGTATGAGTGATGCACAGAACGCATTTCTTGCACGTCACAAGAAAACAATTCTCATAGTTGGCGTGCTGGTGGTACTGGGGGGAGGGTACTATGGGCGACAGAAGTCGAGCTCGAATAGCACGGTGGTTCAATACAAAACAGCCACTGTTGAAAAGGGCATGTTGACTACCTCGGTTTCGGGTAGCGGCAATGTGGTGGTGGATCAGATATCCAATGTTGATCCAACCATCTCGGGGACAGTGACAAATCTGGCGGTCAAGGTTGGAGATGCTGTGAAGAGGGGACAATTGTTGTTCACGATTGATAATGATCAATTGAGCGTGGATTTGGCGCGGAGCTATGCATCTTTGTTGCAATCTCAGCAATCAGTGGAGTCAGCGCGTGCCAATCGTAAGCAGGCAGAACTAGACTATGATGACGCCTCGGGGGAAGACAAGCGCGTGATTCTGAAGAAAAAGATTACGGCAGCCGATATTGGTGTGACGGCAGCCGAACAAAGTTTGTCAGCCTCAAGGGCGGATTATCAGAAGAAGAAAGCGGATGCCAACAAGCGCAATGTGACTTCGCCCATCAATGGCACTGTGAATGCAGTCAACATCAAGAATGGCGATGATTTGGGTAAATTGTCTTCAAATAGCAATCGGCAAGCGCCAATCATTGTGGGTGATCTTTCGACGCTCAAAGCCTATGTTCAGGTGAATGAAGTTGATATCCCTAACGTTAGTATCGGGCAAAAAGCCATGCTCAAGTTTACAGCAATCGACGGCCTGGCCATTGCTGGTAAAGTCGAAAAGATGGATGCTTTGGGCACGATTACCCAGGGCGTGGTGACTTACAATGTGACCATTAGTTTCGATACGCTTGATTTGAGGATCAGGCCGGCCATGAGCGTCTCAGCTTCCATTATCACTGGAGCCAAACAAGGTGTGCTCTTGGTTCCGAATAGTGCAGTGAAATCACAAGGAAACGCGTCTTATGTCGAAATATTAAACGGCAGTGCTGCTCCCAAGCAAGTGACAGTGGAGATTGGGGCTTCCAATAATACGGATACCGAAATTGTGAGTGGGGTTAGCGCAGGCGACAAAGTAGTGACGCAGACAATCGATCCGAATGCTAAATCGACAACTGCTGCCGGTGGCCAAGGCGGAAGCGGATTCAGGGTGCCTGGACTGGGAGGTGGTGGACGTTAGGTTATGATTGAATGTAGAAATATTACCAAGGTTTATCGAAACGGTGACGTGGAAACAATGGCGCTGAGAGGGGTTTCTTTTCGGGTTGAGAAGGGGGAATTTGTGTCGATCATTGGTCCATCTGGCTCAGGCAAATCAACGCTGATGCACATCTTGGGTGCCCTAGATTCTCCCACAAGCGGCCAATATTTTCTGGATGGAAAGGATGTCTCCAAATTCAGTGAGGACGAACTTGCTGATTTACGGCGCGATAAAATTGGTTTTGTCTTTCAGGCTTTCAATTTGTTGCCGCGCACGAAAGTGCTGAGAAATGTGATGTTGCCGCTAGTTTACACCGGAGCTTCTATGAAAGAACGAGAAGATCGGGCGCGTCAGGCATTGAAATATGCTGGCATGGAGGAAGATAAGTTTGATAATCTCTCCAACCAACTTTCCGGCGGACAAATGCAGCGCGTGGCGATTGCTCGGGCGCTGATCAACAAGCCGTCAATTATTCTGGCCGACGAGCCTACTGGCAACTTAGACACCAAGACGAGCCACATTGTGATGCAAACCTTTCGCGAATTGAACCAGAAGGGTCACACTATTATCATTATTACGCATGAAAAAGAAATTGCTGATCTGACTGATCGGATTATTTCGGTGCGCGATGGTTTAATTGAGAAGGATTTAAAGAGACAATAGTTTTATGTGGCTAGATCTATTCCGGGAAACAATTTGGTCACTGGCAGGAAACAAGGTGCGTTCAGGACTCACGATTTTGGGCATCGTGATTGGTATTGCTTCAGTCATCACGATGGTGGCGATTGGTCAGGGAGCACAAAATTCAATCGCCGCCAGTATTGAATCAATAGGATCAAACTTAATTATCATTCGTCCGGGGGAGCAAAGAAATGGAGCAGTAAGCGGTGGGGCCGGCAGCGGTCAAACCATGACCGTGGAAGACGCGACGGCCATCAGGACCGAAGTTCCGGACGTGAAAGCGGTGTCGCCGGAAGTCAGTCGGCGCTACCAAATAACTGCCAAGGGCACCAATACTAACACCCAGGTGGTGGGAACCTTGTCGGAATATACAGAGGTGCGGAATTTGAAAATGGACATCGGATCATTTATTACTAATGCACAGAATGTGAGCTCCATGAAAGTGGCAGTTTTGGGATCGGGGGTACGGGATAATCTTTTTGGGGTTAATGCTGATCCGACCGGCAAAACAATTCGTATCAAGAATGTGGAGTTTGAGGTGGTGGGCGTGACGGTGGCCAAGGGTGGGGGTTTTCAGAGCCCGGACGATTCTGTCTTTGTGCCGCTGACGAGCGCCCAGCATTTTCTTTCTGGTGATGCATTTGTCACCAACATTAGCGTGGCCGCGGTGGATCAAAATTCAATGACGGCGGTGCAAAATGATATCACAGCCTTGTTATTGCGGCGACACAATATTTCCGATCCAACCCAAGCTGATTTTAGTATCTTGAATCAAACTGACATTATCTCAACCGCTTCGAGTATCACTGGAACTTTTACTATTCTCCTTTCTTCGATTGCTGGAATATCGTTGCTAGTGGGTGGGATTGGGATCATGAATATGATGCTCACGACTGTGACGGAGCGAACGCGAGAAATCGGCCTCAGAAAAGCGGTGGGCGTGCGCAAATTTTATATCAACCTGCAATTTTTGGCGGAAGCGATGGTGCTGACCTTCATTGGTGGGGCTATCGGTATTTTGTTGGGTTGGGCGGCTTCTTTGCTGGTTACTCGATTCGTGCCGCAACTTACCACGCAAATTTCGGTTTCCTCAATTCTGCTGGCCTTTGGGGTGTCAGCTGGCATCGGAATTATTTTTGGATTCTATCCGGCGCGGCGGGCGGCTAACTTGAGTCCAATTGAGGCCTTGAGATACGAGTAGTCAAGCTGAAAATATATTTTGAAAAAGCGAAAGGCCTCGGCTGGGTTTTACCCTGTCGAGGCCTTTACGGTTGCTGATGCTTGGTGACGGTTCGTCACTCCGGAGCCTTGACTCCCCTGAGAGTCTCGATCTTGGCGACCAGCTTTCCGTCTTCCTCTCGCCGGACAGCGGCAGAGAAAAAGAAGAACGCCTTCATCTTCACTCTCACGAGCTTGACTTCGACAAGAAGTGTGTCCCCGGGAGTGACCAGTCCCTTGAACATGACTCCGTCCAGCGCGATGGCGTACGGGAGGTCCGTGGATTCAGGGTGCTTCAGTCTGAAGAGCACGGCGGCCGCGAGGTTACAGCATTCGATGATGCAGTGTCCCGGGAAAATCGGTTTGCCTGGGAAGTGGCCTTCGAGGTGAGGGTTGTCGGTTTCGATCTTACAGATCCCGATGATTGTGTCCGGATCCTCGGGGTTGTAACGTGCCCCGTCCAGCATGAGGGCCGCGCCACGATGAGGCAGTAGGGACTTGAGTTGCTCTCGGTCGTAAATGTCCATCTGGCCGCGCTCCTTTGGCTCGGGGTTATGGGCAATGATGGGAGGTACTAGAAACAAATTGTATCCAATTGAATATGCGCTGTCAACGCTGACAAAGAACAAGGCCTTGGCGGGATTTCTCTCACCAAGGCCTCGTCGGAACGGCGTGCGTCACTGACGCAGGAGCCAGATCAGTTGCTGAGTAGTGCCCGGGCCAATGACGGCCAGAACTGCCAGTCATCCTAGGGTCGGTTCTTGCGGCCAGTTCCGGCAGGCCAGGTAACCGCCGTAGATCATGGCGGCTACAAGGGCCGAACTGGCTAGAAGAGATATGATGCCTATCAATCCCCAGGGTGAAAACCGAGATTCTCCTCTGCGAAGGTGAGAATCGCTGCGCGAGAATTGATTACTCAAATCCTTGCCCTCCTTCTAGCGGGCTTGGTCTAGTACAGAAAGAACTTGCGGATGATCAGCGGGGAATACAGGAGGAAGATGAGTGTCGGAAGCGCCAATATTCCTCTGATCGTGTAGAATGCTATGCCGATGGCTCGCTTAACCTCGCTCTTCATTCCTCCTCCTTCTGGGTTAGACGTCTCGCCGATTGGCTAGCGCTGCCGAGAGCGTCAGCTCGTCAGCGTATTCGATGTCGCCGCCCGTGGTCATGCCGCGGGCTAGGCGGGTTACCCTTATGCTCAAATCTGACATTTTTTTCTTGAGATAGAAAGCGGTAGCATCGCCTTCAGTGGTGGGGTTGGTGGCAATGATGACTTCCTTCACCCCATCTTTTTTGACACGATTCAACAGTTCTGGAATTTTGAGTTCAGTGCTTTTTTCATCGGAGTAGATGACTCCACCGAGAACGTGGTAGAGGCCGTTATAGATTTTGGTGCGTTCAATGGAGATGATATCGAGTGGTTCCTCCACGACGCATAGAAGCTTGGTGTTGCGACCATGATCTTTGCAAATTTCGCAGAGTTCATCCTCGGCAATGTTGAAACAACGCGTGCACAAACTGAGGTGCTGAATGCGTTCTAAGTTTTCTGCAAAATCCTGCACCTTGGCTGGATCTTGGCGAAAGAGGTGCAGCACCAGGCGCTCAGCCATCTTGGGACCGACTGAAGGCAACGCGGCAAAGTTTTCAATAAGTTTTTTGAATGATTTGGGATACATCCGTTAAGGACTAAGGTTTAGTTTGTGTGTATTTTCTCCAAAGATTTGAAAGTGGTGGAGCGCTCTTCCATGAATAGCGAACACTTGCCGACTGGACCGTTACGATGTTTGGCAACATGCACTTCCACAATATTCTTGTTGGGCGTGTCGGGCTTTTCTCGATCTTCGCGATAGAGGAATAATACCACATCAGCATCTTGTTCGATGGAACCAGATTCGCGCAAGTCAGAAAGTTTGGGGATTTGGGGTGAACGCGACTCAACGGCGCGGGAAAGTTGGGATAGGGCTAGCACTGGAATATTGAGTTCGCGTGCCAGTTGTTTCAAGGCGCGGGATATTTCAGAAATCTCTTGTACGCGGTTTTCAGAGCTCCGGCCCTCCATCAATTGCAAATAGTCAATGATGATGAGGCCGAGATTATGTTCGGCCTGGAGGCGGCGGGCCATGGTGCGCATCTCCATTACGTTAGCCGAAGCCGTGTCGTCGATATAAATTGGAGCCTCAGACAAAATACCCATGGCTTCGCCGATTCGTTGAAAATCGTTGTTGGGTCCGTCGCTGCGCAATTGTCCAGTACGGAGTCTCCACAAATCAACTCCCGCCTCGGCGGCAATCATGCGGTCGACTAACTGGTCAGATGACATTTCCAGAGAAAATATGCCGACTGGCACTTTTTCTTTCACGCCAATGTGGCGGGCGAAATCGAGGGCCAAAGTAGTTTTACCGATAGAAGGTCGGGCGGCCAGAATAATCAAATCAGATTTTTGCAGTCCAGCCAGGATAGCGTCTAGATCAGGGAAACCAGTCGGCGTGCCGCGGAATTTGGCGCCATCTTTGTGCAACTCGTCAATACGATTGAAAGCGTCGCCGAGAATTGATTTCAAAGGCACGAAATCCTGCTTGATATATTTTTGCGAAACTTTGAAAATCTTCTGTTCGGCTTCATCCAAAACAGTCTGTACATCCTCAGACTCTTGATAGCCCAATTCCACCACTTCGCCAGCCGAACGAATAAGCCGACGCAGCGTCGCTTTCTTCTGGACAACCTTGGCATAGTGAACAATGTTGGCAGCGGTCGGGACAGAGTTCACCAAGGTGGCCAAAGCGGCTGAACCACCCACTTGCTCCAATTTCCCTTTTTCCTTGAGTTTGTTGGAAAGACTGAGGACGTCGATTGGCTCGCGCTCTTCATAGAGTTCGAGCATGGTTTCGTAAATCAGGTTGTAGTCGTCCTTGTAGAAGTCTCCCGGTCGCAACAAATCAGCGATGCGGATAATCGCGTCTTTATCGAGCATTAATGAGCCAAGGACTGACTGCTCAGCCTCGATATTGTTAGGTGGGATGCGCAGGGTGGCGTTGGTGGGTTCCATAGTCTTTCAATTATATACTAGTCTTTGCCAGTTAATCAACCGTCACTTGGCAACAGGTTATGCAGGGCTTATACACAAAACGCCCTGGGGTGGGGCGTGAGCAAAAACAATCTCGCAGGAAAGACTAAAGCCACTTTTTGACTTTGAAGAGTATGATAGTGAAAAGCGAAATAAGGAGCATGATTGAGACATGCACCCAAAAAGCATGTGGTGCATTGCCCAGGGGAATTTGCGCACTCATGGACATGATATTGGAATAGACCGTCATCGGGAGCATGATGGCCGAGAAGATGGTCAAGACCTTCATGGTCAGGTCAAGTTTGTTGGAAAGCAAAGAGTTGTTGGTTTCCTCAAGTGACTCGATAGTTTCCTTGGTGCTTTCCAAGGTGTTCCACAGGCGAATGTTGGTGCCGATCAGATCTTGAAAGTAGGGTTTGATATCAGCAGGAACGAGGGGGGTGTCCATTTGGATGAGCGATTCCAGCACTGAGCGCTGCGGCTTGAGAGTGCGGCGGAAGTTGAGAATGTCACGTTTGACGATCGAAATTTCGATTACCATTTCTTTTTCGTGGCCGCGGAAAATTTCATCCTCAACCCGATTCAGGTTGTGCACAACGTGATCGAGCTTGGGGAAGCAGGACTCAAGCAAGAGCTGCAACAAGTGATAGAGCAAGTGCACCGGTGTATCGCTAAGATAGAGTCGGCGTTTTCCCTCACTATCTTCCAGCGAGCGGAAGAACTGGTCGAGCTGATAGATGTTTTCGGCGTGGCCCGTGATCAGATGGTCCTCCGTAATCACAATATCCAACTCGCCCGGATAGGTGGTGCGGGTCTCAGTATTGAAAAGGGGAATGTGAATCGAAAGAAAGATGCAGTTGTGATAGACAGTGGCTTTGGGGCGAATGGTGGGGGTGACGAATTCTTCAATAGCAATCGGATGGATGTCGAAATTCTCTTGCAGATAAAGAATATCGTCAGCCGAGGGATTCTCAAAATCAATCCATTTAATTTTTTTGAAGGCTAGTTCTTTCATTGGTTTTTGTGTTGAGTAGTAAGACTATTATACACCAAATAGTCTGCCTTGACAAAAGACCGGCGCCGATGATTAATAGGGAATATATTCTTTTTTTGACAACCACCAATGAGGAAGCTTTCATTGCTCATGATTCGCCTGTATCAGAAAACGTTATCTCCGGATCATGGTCCCTTTTCCGTGTTGTATTCCGAGCGCATGTGCCGCTTTCACCCAACTTGCTCGCAATACACCTATGAGGCTATCGAGAGATTTGGATTTTGGAAAGGCTGGTGGTTGGGTGTGAGGCGCATTGGGCGTTGTCATCCTTGGAATGATGGTGGTTATGACCCAGTTCCAGAGAGAAAGATAAAATCGTCAGGTAAGTCAACAAAGTAAACCAGAAAGTTTCGATAACTGTCGTTTTACAAATTGGGAGGAGGTGGGGACCAGATGTGTCTGGGATTGCCGAGGACGGCCTGTAATTTCACGGGTGCGGTCTCGGATGAGTCGCTTGTGAACTGCAAGGCGGCTGTTACGGGGCGGATCTTGCTGGCCAACATCCCGCGTGCCAATGCCAGGATCTCTTACTTCAAGTCGGACAGCCCGGTCTGTCAGCAGTGCGGAGCGTGTCAGGAGGATAAACCGGCGAAAAGGAGGTGATGTCTAGGCGGTAAGCTAGTCAGTATGGTATCGGGTGTAGTTTGCAGAGGGATGATCGGTAGTAGGAAGGAGGGATTGATGCCAGGCTCTGCCAGTCCCAGTGCGTTACCCCCCAACCCACACATGCCCCAACCCGCCCACACCATCAAGGAGGTTCGTCCCGGTGAGGCGGAGTGGAGCTGCTCCGGCGGAGGCATCTATCTGGTCGATCCGCTGACGAGGACCTGTCCCAACCTGGACTGTCGCGCGCAGCTGGGGGTCTAAGCAGCACCAACCAAGGGGGTGTCTGTGGTTCAGAGGTCCAAGACTCATCGAAAGCCACCCATGCCAGTTCGGCCGAAGTGCCCCAACAAGCACTGCTGCGGCAAACACAAGGGCTCCCATGAGTGCAAGTGCCACCCGGGAGCGAGTAAGCCTCAGGTGGTGGGCAGGTGCGATGGCGAAGTCGTACCCAGAGAGGAAGCCTGCAAGGGGCGGGCGCGGAGGGCCAAGTTCGGTTCCAAGTGCATCGGCTGTCCCGTCAACACGTGGATGGCTGCCGGCGCCGGGGTCGTTCGTCAGTAAGCAGTCCAACCTTTAGGATCGCAAGGAGACAGACCGTATGCCGGATGGTCCCGCCATGTCGGATGGTCCTGCTGCGACGGATGGCTTCGTCGCTACTGGGTGTTTGCTGCTGCTCATGAAGGCTGAAGAGGTGCGGCCGGATTATCCTGATCCCTCGGTGCTCTACCAACACGAGGGGGAAGACTCCCTGTGCCGGTCCTGCCATCAGAAGGAGCCCTGTCAGACGCGAGCGGTCGAGCGCGCGTTCGCGTAGGTTCGGAGCTCCAAACAAGGGCGATAGCATTTCGCCAACCCGCCTAGACGTGCATGCACGACTAGGCGGGTTTCCATTTATAGAGGGAAAAAAGCAGTATTTTGGGGCGAAAAAACCAGATTAGCACTCGCACTTGACGAGTGCTAACGGGGTGCTATAATGTAATAAAACAAAGTGAACAAAAAGAAAAATATGTTCTATGTTTACATAATAGAGAGCCTGGGAACGGGGAATTTGTATTTTGGATTCACATCCAACCTGAAGAAAAGGATAGTGGAACATAACGCGGGACTGTCTAGCTCGACAAAGCGGTATGCTCCTTGGAAGTTGATATACTATGAGGCTTGTGTGGACAAAAAGGACGCCGTGCGAAGGGAGGGATATCTCAAGACAAGCGGAGGTAGACGGATGATTAAGTTAAGGCTGAAAGAGTATTTTTATAGAAAATAATAAAGATTGATCCGAATGAACCCGGTAGTGATCCTGCCCATAAGATGAAAGTTTGGTTATTACCGAGGGTTCATAATAATTTAAGCAAGTTTGTGCCTACCAAATTATTATTTTTTAATAACTTGGGCAGGACTACTACCGGGTGAATAAGCGTCAGGAGAAAATTATTGCGGCGGTTATTGAAGAATATACCAACACGGCTGTGCCGGTGGGCAGTGAAATCGTGGTGAAAAAATATATCCACGGGGTGAGTCCAGCCACCGTACGCAATGACATGAATGTGTTGGAGGAAGAAGGATTTTTATACCAACCGCACGTGAGTGCCGGACGGATTCCGACGGACAAGGGTTACCGCTTTTTTGTGGAAGAAGTGATGAAGGATCGAGAATTGTCGCTGGAGGATCAAAAGAAAATGCAAGCGGATATTTTGAAACTGAGAGCGCAGAATATGCGTCTGATGCGCACGACCGCCAAGTTGCTGTCGTCCTATAGCGGCGGGCTGGCTATTTCCTCGCTGGAAAAAGAATTTTCCGATTTTGGGGTGCGGGGACTCTTGGCTAATCCGGAATTTCAGGAGATCGATGAGTTTTGCAAAGTGGCGGAAGTACTCGATTATATTGATGAAAATGTGGACACTATTTTCAAGCAGATCAAAGACGGTGAAACCAAGATTTTCATTGGCAACGAAAATCCGATCAAGCAAATTTCCAATTGCTCTATGGTGGTCTCGCCCTACAAAAACAAAAAAGGCGAGCGAGGCCTGTTGGCGATTATCGGTCCCAAGCGCATGAAGTATGCCAAGAACAAATCGCTGCTCGAATATATGCGGAAGCTTTTGAGTTCAGCCGCGGTACTAGTTATTGTCATAAATATTTTCTAATCAATCGCATGGAATTGAAAATCAACAAAAACAAATTCGAAGTGTTCCTGGAAGTGGCCAAGGAGATTGAAACGGTTTTCAAGGTGGTGCCAGTGCTCTATGGCTCGCTGGGGCTGGCCCGAGTGGTGGGTGAGGACGGCGAAGCCAACGATATTGATATTTTTGTGCCCTGGAAATGTTTGGACGAAGGGTGGGAGGAGATGTTGGACATGATGGCCAAACTGGGTTTTGGGCTGGAAGATGCTAAGCTGCGGGCTTTCAAGCGCGGCAAGGAAATTGTTTCTTTCGGCAAGGAGGAAGATCTCATGGAGCTAGCCAAGGTGAATCCAAATGAATTGCGAGTGGCGAAGGTTGAAGATGTGTCTTTCCGTGAATTGAGGCCTGAACATTATCTGAATTTCTATCGCTATATGCTCAAGAATGACCACCGCCAAAATGAACGTGGCAATGCGGATCAGGACAAGATAAGTCGCATTGAAGCATTTCTCAAAAATTTCAAAAAGAAAGATGGTGGCCAAGAGGTTGGCGCCGAGGAGAATGAAAAAATGTTGGAATACCTCGGTGGTTGGAAGCGTTGTCAGGCGGACTTTGAAAACTATCGCAAGATGCAGCAGGAGAATAATAGGGAGCTCATGAATATGGCCACGGAGAGTTTGGTGCTGCAACTCCTGCCGATTCTGGACAATTTCCATGCCTCAACTGATCACATTCCGGAAGATCAAAAAAATGGGGGTTGGGTGACGGGCATCATGCACATTCAAAAGCAATTGGAAACATTTCTCAAAGATAATGGAGTGGAGGAAATTGAAGCCAAAGCGGGAGATCAGTTTAATCCAGAGCTGCACGAAGCTCTTCATCAAGAAGAGGCCAATGGCGAAAAGCAGGAAACGGGCGCGATTGTGAAAGTGGTTTCTAAGGGTTATAAGATTGGCAACAAAATAATCAGAGCAGCTAGAGTAGTCGTAAGTTAATTTTCAAATTGTAAATTCATAAATAATATAAGACAGGCTAGTTTTCTGATTAAGGAAAGCTAGTGATGTCACAAAAAATATGAGCAAGATTCTAGGGATCGACCTCGGCACGACCAACTCCGCCATGGCGGTGGTGATGGGAGGCAAGCCAGAGGTGATCGAGAATAAAGAAGGTAATCGCACCACGCCGTCGATGGTGGCCATGTCCAAAGGCAACGAACGGTTGGTGGGACTCTTGGCCAAGCGCCAGGCAGTGACCAATCCGGGCAACACTTTGTTTTCCATTAAGCGCCTCATTGGACGCAAGTTCAGCGACGAAGAGGTGCAGCGCGACATCAAGCTTATGCCTTTCAAGATTGTGAAGGCTGGCGAGGGCGTGAAAGTGGAAATGGGTGGCAAAGAATATTCGCCGCAAGAAATTTCGGCTATGATTTTGCAGAAAATGAAAGCCGATGCGGAAGAGAAATTGGGCGAAACTATTACCGATGCCGTCATCACGGTCCCGGCCTATTTCGACGATGCGCAGCGGAAAGCCACCAAAGAGGCGGGAGAAATTGCCGGCTTCAATGTGAAGCGGGTGGTGAATGAACCAACGGCCGCGGCGCTGGCCTATGGCTTCGACAAAAAGAAAGAAGAGAAAATTGCGGTCTATGATCTTGGCGGCGGAACTTTCGACATCTCCATTTTGGAAGTCGGAGGCGACACGGTGGAGGTGAAATCGACCAATGGCGACACGCACCTCGGAGGCGATGACTTTGACTTGAGGCTCGTGACCTGGATTATTGATGAATTCAAAAAGCAAGAGGGCATTGACCTCTCCAAAGATCCGCTGGCTTTGCAGCGTATCAAGGAATCAGCCGAGAAGGCCAAGATTGAGCTTTCAACGGCCATGGAAACGGAAATCAATCAGCCGTTCATTACCAGCGGCGCCGATGGCCCGAAGCATTTGGTGATGAAAATGACCCGCGCCAAGCTGGAAGATATTGTGCGGGATTTGGTAGAAAAAACTTTGGAACCGACCAAAAAGGCTTTGGCCGATGCCAAACTTTCAATTGGCGACATCAATGAAGTGGTGATGGTGGGCGGGATGACCCGCATGCCGTTGGTGCTCCAGACAGTGGAAAAATTCTTCGGCAAGAAACCAAACATCACGGTGAATCCGGATGAAGTAGTGGCGGTCGGCGCGGCTATCCAGGGAGGAGTGCTCGAAGGTTCGGTCAAAGACGTGCTCCTACTCGACGTGACTCCGTTGACGCTCGGAATTGAGACGCTGGGGGGCGTGTCTACTCCGCTCATCACGCGCAACACCACCGTGCCAACTTCCAAGTCGCAAGTCTTCTCGACCGCGGCGGACAGCCAGCCATCAGTGGAAATTCATGTCCTCCAAGGTGAACGTGAAATGGCGGCGGACAACAAAACTCTGGGACGCTTTATTCTGGATGGGATTCCACCAGCGCCTCGGGGCGTACCGCAAGTCGAAGTGGTCTTCGACATTGATGCTAACGGTATTCTGTCGGTGACGGCCAAGGACAAAGCCACCAACAAGACGCAATCCATTCGCATCGAGGCTTCCAGCGGAATTTCCAAAGAGGAAATCGAGCGGATGAAGAAAGATGCAGAGCTCCACGCGGAAGAAGACAAGAAGAAGAAAGAA
Source organism: Patescibacteria group bacterium (assembly GCA_004297805.1). Lineage (GTDB taxonomy): Bacteria > Patescibacteriota > Minisyncoccia > Moranbacterales > SCTJ01 > SCTJ01. Next base: position 14,608 of record SCTJ01000038.1, read on the forward strand.
TTGATCGAAGCGCGGAACTTGGCTGACACCTTGGTCTATTCCACCGAAAAAGCTTTGCGGGACGCTGGCGACAAGATCGCAGCGGACAAGAAAAAGCCAGTGGAGGAAAAAGTCGAAGCGTTGAAGAAAGTGAAAGACTCGGAAAATCTGGAGGAAATCAAGAAAGCGACTCAAGAGCTTTCTCAAGAAGCCCAAAAGATTGGCGAGGAACTTTATAAGGCCGCTCAGCCTGAGCAACCAGCGCAAGGTGCACCTGGGGCACAGCCAGGAGCAGAGCAGGCCGGAACACCCGAGCAACCCAAAGATGCTGAGGTGGACAACAGCGAGAAAAAGTAATCTTTCAAAGAGCGGGGCATTTCGCCCCGCTTTTGTTTAATAACCAAAACAATATGAATCAACAGTCACAGCAAGTTCAAATTAAAGCGACCGACGAAAAATTGCGCGGGGAGTATTCCAATATGATGCAGCTCATGCACACCAAAGAGGAGTTCGTGCTGGATTTCTTTAATGTGTTTCCCCCAACCGGTACGCTCAATTCTCGAGTCATCTTGTCTCCAGGACATTTCAAGCGTATGTTGAAGGCAATGCAGGACAATCTGGCGCAATACGAATCAGCCAATGGGAAGATTAGCGAGGCCGAAGCGCCACAAGGAATTGGATTTCAAGGATAATTTGTAAAATCGAGCAGTATGGAATTCAAACATTTCAAAACTAATCTGGGTCCAGAGAATGAATATCCGAAACTGGTGCGGGATAAAATTCCGGCCATTGTTTCGGCGCGAACGGGACAAGAGACCAAAAATCGGATTTTGGAATCGGATGAAGAATATTTGAAGTTTTTGCTGCACAAGGTGCAGGAAGAAGCGTACGAACTGGCCAACGCTGAAGGACGCGAGCACGTGGCCGAAGAAGCGGCGGATGTGAAGGAGCTGCTCGATACGATCTTGGAAATGCATGGCCTTACTTGGGCTGAAGTGCAAGAAGTGCAAACCAAAAAAGCAGCGGAACGCGGTGGCTTCCGCGGGCGCGTGTTGATGATTGAAAAAGCGTGACTATATTTATGGGAAAACCAGTCCTCATCATAATTTCTGGTCATCCGGCGACCGGCAAGACCACATTCGGCAAAATGATTTCCGAGGAATTAAAAATTCCGCTAGTTAGCCCTGACGGAATCAAGGAGATACTATGGGACAATATTGGCTGGAAACATGATTTTACTGAATGGAGCAATGTTGGCAAGGTTAGTTTTGAATTAATGTACTATTTTATTGAGACCTGTCTGGCGCAAGGCAAATCACTGGTGGCGGAGGCTCATTTCCATCCCGAAATAAATAACGCCAGACTGAACGCGCTCAAAGACAAATATGGCTGCAAGCTTCTTCAGGTTCATTGTAAAGCCGACAAAAGTGTAATTGAAGAAAGATTTAGGCAGCGTATGGCATCGGATAATTTCCACCCCGGTCACCGACACGGAATCGTCGAGGTTTATGGAGAAGAAAAATTTTATGACAAATTAGGGAAGGGAGAAAAATTACTCAATATTGATGGTGAGGTATACGAAGTTGACACTACCAATGCGGAGAATATTGATAGCAATAAGGTGCTCGAATTTATAAAAAGTAACCTCTAAAAAACATGGACCAAGGAAAATCATTTCAGGCAGTGGTGAACGACACGGTGGGTCTCATCAAAGAATTTGAAAAACGCGAGCAGAAACCGTGGGGAGTCGAAGGGGCAATGATTGAACTCATGAAGCAAGTCGGGGAACTTTCGGCGTGCGTGATGATGAAGGAAAAATATTATCTCAAGGAGCGCGAACTAAGCCCGAAATACAAAAACATCGAAAACAACATCGGCGACGAACTTTATGATATCCTCACTCTGACTGTCCGCATTGCTGATCATTATGGAATTGATTTGGAGGAAGAATGCAGGAAGGAAATAAAACACTCGATGGATATTTTTGAAAAGGATAAAAAATAATCCCAAATAGGGTATTTTTCCCCTGTTTTTTGTGTCCAAATGGATGGCTTAGTCATCCTTGACAAATGACCGATTTATGTATAGAGTAACCGGTCACAGTCGGGGATAGCTGTTTCCATAACCGCCTAGAAATAGGCACATACGAAAGGACGGAGAGGCATGAACGAGGAGCTGGACAAGGTGAAGAAGTTCTTCAAGAGTACCGTCGGAGTGCTCGTCGGGCTGGTGGCCGGTGCCCTGGTCCTGGCGGTCGTCGTCTTCATCGGCTTCAGGATGTTCTTCGTGACGTTTGTCGACAACTACCAGATCGCCTACATCTATCATGTCTGGCCGGGCAAGGGCAGGATCGAGATCCTCAAGAACCCGGACGGCACATACCGGCGGGGCTGGGTGGTGGCGACGCCGTTCCTGAATCGGGTACACATGGTCGATCCGCGTCCTATGCAGGTGTGCATCAACGCAAACCAGCGGGTGCTCAACTGCAAGCTGGTCCAGTTCAATCCGGAAGGCCTCGAGCTCTTTCTCTCCTGGCATGGCCGGAACGACTACGAGGGTCCTGGGGGTTCCCAGCAGGGGACGAGCAACTTCGCCGAGATCCTCAAGAGCTACGCCTATGATGGGAGGGGCCGGACCTATCCGTTCCTGACCGTGCTGCGCGAGCTCAAGCCGGAGGAGTGAGATGAGGAAGGCCGTCGGCACGACTTCTGTATTGCTGGCGGTCCTGGTGATTTTCTACATCACCTGCGTCCATTACACAGACATCCATCAGGTGGCACTGGTTAGGAATCGGGCGACCGGAGAGCTCACACTCGATTCGGTTCCTGGTTTCAATCTCACGCCACCGTGGGTCGCAGTCGCCAGGATCGACATTAGGCCGACACGTGTCTGCATCACGACTACCGGTCGCAGCTTCAACTGCAAGCTGGTCCAGTTCGTTCCGCAGGCGTATCGCGAGTTCGTGGCGACGGAAGGGTTCCGTTACTACTGGCTTTCTAACAGAATTTCCTTCAACTTCGGGTACGGGGAGGAGTACCGGGGCATGAAGGATGTTCTGCGCGGTTATGCCTTCGGCGTGGAGCGGTATCCTTTCGTGAAGGTTGTCAACGAATACGAATAAGGAGAGGGGGCAAAGCCCATCGACGGGGAGTCAGCAGTAGCGACTCCCCGTTCTCTTTATGTTAAAATATAATCATGCCACACATTAACGAACTAGTTGATTGGACCGTCGAAGTTTTTATTGTTTACCAAAACAAGGTTTTGTTGCGTTTTCATGATAAGTACCAGATCTGGCTGAGTGTGGGTGGGCACGTGGAACCCAACGAAAATCCGAACGAAGCCGCGCTGCGAGAAGTCCGAGAGGAGACGGGGCTTGAAGTGAAACTCTCTGACAAATTGTTGCCGTTTCAGGAAAAGACGGCTGACTATGAAGAATTGATCCCGCCCTATTTTTTGAACATTCACAAAATTTCCGAAACTCATCGCCACATTTCGCTGACCTATTTCGCCAGCGCTGAGTCGGACCAGATTGTCGAACCCGATCGCGAAAAAAGCGGCGGTTGGAAATGGCTGACCAAAGACGAAATCATGGCCGCCACCGACATCAAAGCTTACGTCAAACACTACGCTCTCAAGGCGTTGGAAGAATTACATAATTAATTAAGCAAGACAATATGGAAATTATTCATGAAAGTGGATTTGGAGAAGCTCCGCAAAGCCTGGGACGCCATCTCAAGGTGCTGACGGTCACGGGGACAGACCTGGCGGTCATGGGGGCCGAACTGGAAAACAAGTATCGCGAATGGGTTGAAACTCGCGAGGTGGATAGCCAAGGCAGCGTCGACCTTTATTTTGACATGCATCCGATTTCGGCCGTTGTGAATTCAATCGTCACCGAGGAACTTTCGCTAGTGATGACGATTTTCTATAATCTGGAACCGCGCGGCTCAAATCCCAACGCTCCCAAGGATGTTGATTAGCCGATATATATGTCCGGAGAATTTTTGGAAATTCTGGGTGTATAATAAATGCAAGCTTATGGACGAGCTAAATTGGTCACAATTTGAAACGGGCGTGTTTTTGGTCAATGTGCTTGGCATTGTTTATGATTCCCAAACCAAACGCATATTGATTGGTCGGAGAGTCGACGACCCCCACTTCCAGAAGCTTTCTTGGTCATTTCCCGGTGGCCGTCCCGGCTATGAAACTGAATTAGAGAATTATCTGAAACAGGAAATCAAAAACAAGACCGGCGTGGAAGTGACGGTCGAGAAAGTTGTTTTTGCCAAGACCTATCCGGAGAACCGGCAATTCCTTTCGATTTATTATCACTGTGAACCGACGGGCGGATCAGCACAACCGGGTGAAAAATTTGTCGAGCTCAAATGGGTGAAGCCGACTGAGGTAAAACAGTATTTCACTACTTCGCTCCATCCGACATTATTCAGTTACCTCGAGTCGCTAGAACAATAAAAAAAGAGGGCACTAACTATGTAAACAGTTACGCACCTTGAAACGCAGATCCACCTGAGTGTGGTTCTTTTTTTCATTTACAAAATACCCAAAAGGTGATAGATAGGAAGCGGTTCTTCTTGGGTATTTCAAGGCCAAAACAGGGGGGCATGTGATGGATGGGATCTCGGTTACGGAAGATGGGAGGGTGTTCCAGAACGGGCTGTTGCTCGAAGAACCGGGGTTGGGGCTGGTGAATGCCCCAGTCCTCCAGCTGATCCGGTTCGACCGCAAACCGACCCTCGCGATGTACTGGTACGACTCCAATAAGCAGGGGCAGTTTCACTTCAATCTGACGGCGCAGGTGGACGATCTCCGGGAGCGCCTGGCGGCCAACCCGGAGCGGTTCGCGGTCGTCTATGTCGGCTTGGCGAGTGACTGGCCCTTCGCAGAATCGCGAGCGGAGATCAACCATCGGTTGCCCTCTGACATGCTGGTCGTCTACACGGTCGAGCATCTGGGGCTGTCGCTGGTGGGCGGCATCGTCACGCCGGTCAACTTCATCGCGGGGCTGGCGTGCATCGGTCACCCGGAGTTCGGATTCCTCAAACCCAAGCCATTCTTCGACCTGGAAGTGCTGCATCGGGTGGAGCGGGGGCTCAATGGCGGCCGGACCATCCGGGAGATGGAAGATCTGCTTGATCAATGGACCGAGGTCAAGATCGGCGACGCGGCGGATCTCTAACCGCTGGAGTCGAAGTTTGTTAGAAGGGGGCGGCGTCGCACAGCGATTCCGCCCCCGTTCCAATTTCGGGCCAGTCCTGATAGAATGAAGGTGGATTAAGTCGGCACAGCCTATGAATCAGCAATTGGAAAAAATTTATGCCATGGCGTGTGTGATTCGGAACAGCGAAGGCAAAATCCTGATGCTGAAGCGTGTGGCTACCAAGAAATATATTCCCAATCAGTGGGCGGTTGTGGGCGCGGCACCACTTTCTTCGGAGGATAATCCGGAAAAAATTGCGCATCGAGAAATGGTCGATGAAATTGGATTTGATGGCCAGATAGAAAAGCGTGGAGAGGAGATTGTCATGTGTCTGGAAGAAAATGGAGAAACGCTGGAATGGCACGTGTTCCCATTTTTGGCATCGGTGGATAAAGCCGAAGTGGTTTTGAATGCTGAACACAGCGAGTATCAGTGGATGTCTGTTAGCGAAGCACTTGCCCTAGAGACGTCTCCGATAATCAGAAAAATAATTTTGAATATGACAGCGATTGAATAATTTTTGCAATTTTATGACGGAAGAACTGCTAGACATCGTGGATGAAAACAATAATCCAACAGGCGAAAGCGTGGTGCGCAGTCGCGTGCATGCTGAGGGTTTGTGGCATCGCACGGTGCACGTTTATCTTTTCCGTAACCAAAATGACACGCTTGAGTTTTTGGTGCACCTGCGTTCACCGCACAAAGACCTGAAACCAAATAGATGGGATACGCGTTTTGGTGGGCATCTCCAAGCTGGAACCAACTTGGAAAAGGCAGTGGAAATGGAAATGAAGGAAGAGTTGGGATTGGAAGTCAGAGCTAGTCGGCTGTTGCTTGGGCCGCTGCATAGGAGCGACAACTTTCCCAATCGCGAATTTGCCCAAGTGTACTATTTGGAATATCCAGGCCAAATCGAAGATCTGCAATTCAATGATGGGGAAGTGCAAAAAGTTGAATGGATGAGCATGGCAAATATTAAACAGAGTATGATGGAGAATCTGGAAAAATGGGCGGGAAGTCCAGAGGGATTTGCAGAGGTTTCGGATTATCTGCAGGAAAAAATCGTTAGCCAATAGTTATCCCTAATCAGAATAAATTATGTCATACATTAGTCAGGTTAAGGTGATAGAAGGCAGTCAAGGTAAAAAATTGTTTCTTTTCACGCTCAGTACTTGCATCTGGTGTCGCAAGACTAAAGCGTTGCTCAAGGACCTGAAGAAGAGTTACTCTTATATCGATGTGGATCTTTTGGAGGGAGCCGACAAGGATGAGGCCTATGCCAAAATGGAAGAGTTGGCGCAAAGTACCTCCTTTCCCACCATTATTATTAATGACGGAGAAGATGTGGTCGTTGGATTCGAAGAAGAGAAAATAAAATCTCTATGATAGAGCCCGCATCCATTAGTCCGAAGAGAATCCAGCAACTAGTCGCCAAGCTGGAAGCCCAGATCAAAAATCGAGGTTACTATTTGAATCCAGATCGGAGTTTCACCGAAGGATTGGCAGAGGGACTGTTGATCAATGAAGATCGTTACGGCTATCAGAATTGTCCCTGTCGTTTGGCAAGCGGAAATAAGGAAGAGGATCTGGATATCATTTGCCCATGTGATTATCGTGATGCGGACGTTTCCCAATTCGGCAATTGCTTTTGTGCTTTGTATGTTTCGCGAGCGGTGGTGGAAGGCCAAAAGAAAACCGGTCCAGTCCCAGAAAGGCGCCCGGCCCGAGAGCTAAGAATT